>DATFHP010000023.1:0-21176 GCA_035248285.1 Allosphingosinicella sp.
GTCCACAGCACCAGCAGGCCGACGACGCCGAGATAGGTCGTCATCATCGACCGGGTTGCGGTGGCGAGCGCGAAGAAGATCGCGCCGGTCACGAGGATGTTGGGCAGCGCCAGCAGAAGATAGGGCTGAAGATAGAAGGCCAGGCGGTTGGGCCCAAGCGTCTCCGGGTCGACCCACGGCATCAGCGACCCGAACCAGAGACCGAGCGGGATCGCCAGGAAAGCGAGCGAAGCGACGATCATCACCCCGAGGAAACGGCCGAACAGATAGTCGAACTTGGTGATCCGGGTCGACCGGATGATCGGCCCGAACGCCGTGTCGTCGTCGCGCACGATGACGTTGGCGACGAACGCCGCCGTCACGAAGATGTAGAAGACCGAAAGGATCAAATGGGCCTGGGCGATCATGTACGGCCCGTTTTCGTGCGTATTGCCGCCTCCGGAGCCGATCGAGACCTGCTCGCTCGCCAGGATCGAGAAGGCGAAGAGAAAGAAGATTGCGGTTGCGACCCAGACCACCGGATTCTTCAGCTGATAACGGAGCTCGAAGGCCGCGATCCTGGCGAGCATCTGTCCGCCTCAGGCCGTGCGGCGCGATTGGGCGAGGGTCGAGAAGTAGACGTCCTCGAGCCCGCCCTCGACCGGGGCGAAGCCGTCGCCGGGATCCTCGTCCGCAAGAACGTGGATCACGGTTCGCCCGGCGAACAATCGGGTCGAGATCACATCGTAGCGCGCGCGGTGATCGCCGAGCGCCTCACGGTCTATCGTCTTCGTCCAGACCTGGCCCTTGCTCCGCTCGATCAGCGCCTGCGGCACCCCTTCCAGCTGGATCCGGCCGCCCGCCAGCACCGCCATTCGCGGACATAGGTCGGAGACGTCCTCGACGATGTGGGTCGAGAGAATGACGACGACATTCTCGCCGATCTCGGCGAGCAGGTTCAGGAATCGGTTGCGCTCTTCCGGATCGAGGCCGGCAGTGGGCTCGTCGACGATGATCAGGTCGGGGTTGCCGATCAGCGCCTGGGCGATGCCGAAGCGCTGGCGCATGCCGCCGGAAAAGCCGGCAAGCGCCTTCTTGCGGACCGACCAGAGGTTGACCTGGTGGAGCAGGCCTTCGACCGTGGTCTTGCGGTCGGCCTTGCCGGCGATGCCCTTGAGCACCGCCATATGGTCGAGCATGTCGTAGGCCGATACCCGCGGATAGACTCCGAAATCCTGCGGCAGATAGCCGAGCGTCCGCCGCAGCCGCTCCGGCTCGGCGATGACGTCGATCTCGCCGAACCGGATCGCCCCCTCGGTCGGCGCCTGCAGCGTCGCGATGGTTCGCATCAGTGTCGACTTGCCGGCGCCGTTCGGCCCGAGCAGGCCGAACATCCCGCGCGGGATCGACAGGGTTACGTGATCAAGCGCGCGCGTGCCGTTGGCATATTTATGACCGACATCCCGAAGCTCAAGCATTCCACCCCCCGGGGCTAAAGCGGAATGCGATTGGATCGAATCCAATTCCGCTTTAGAAATATTTGTTGCCGCAGGATTTTTTGCGAAAATTGACCAGGTGCTCGGTGCCCCGCACCGAGCAGCCATGTACGGGGTATATGGCGATCCTGGTCAATGGTTCCCACTTTTTCGCGTCCTGCTCTAACGTGCAGCACTGCCGAAGCGGATCGTTGCCTCGATGCCGAACGTGCGCGGCCGGATACGGATGGCGGTGATGTCGTCGAGCCCTGGAGCGAGCGGCTGAACGGTCCTGTAATTCGCGGCGCCGTTCTCGTCGGTCAGATTGTCGACGAAGAGCGCGACGTCGATCGGCCCGAAATCGACACCGAGCCGGGCGTCGATCCGATCGATGGTGTCCCCGGGCACGAAGATCGGCGACAGTGCGCTGTCGCGCGGGGAGGTGTGCTGCCAGCTGATCCTTGCATCGCCCTCGATCCCCCGCGCCAGATTGAAGCGATAATTGCCGGACGCGTTGAACGTGAACCTGGCGACGTCCTCGACGCGTGAGCCCTCGACGACGCCGGTGCCCGGAACCGCTCCCTTATACTCGGCGTCGATATAGGCGCCTCCGGCCTGCAGGGTCAGCCCCGGCGACGGCCGCGCGATGACGTTGAGCTCGACGCCGTTGGTCCTTGTGCCCGGCGAGTTGATGAGCCCGTTCAACCCGGTCGTTGCGATCGGGATCCGGATGGTCACATTGTCCCAGTCGCTGTGGAAGACGGCGCCCTCGATGATGAGGCGACGATCGAGCAATTCGGCTTTGGCGCCTAGTTCGTAGGTCCAGATCGAATCCTCGTCGAGCGCAGGCGGCAGATTGAGCCCGAACAACTGCCCGAACTGCACGGCGATCAGCGGCTGCAACTGTCCCGACCGAAAGCCTCTGGCGGCGCTCGCGTAGAGAGTCACGCCTTGCTGCGGATGCCAGGCTACCGAGAAGCGGGGATTGAGCGAATGATATTTGTCGCCCGGCACGTTGGCGGACAGGCCCGCATTGGTCTCGGTGCCGCGAAGATTGTCGGTAAAGTATCGCAAGCCGGCGGTCAGATCGATGCCGACGCTCTCGATGCTGTAGGTGGCCTCGCCGAACAGCGCCCGGGCCGTGCTGCGGGTCTCGGTGCGGTTGTCGATCGCGAATGGCGCGAAGACCACCGAATCGTTCCGCCGCGATTTTCGGAGGTAGGCGCCGATCGTCCACTGCAGCGGGGATCCGGGATTGGAAGCAAGCCTAAGCTCGTGAGATTCGACCGCGATGTCGATGCCGGAATCGAGTGACCCGCCCAGGAACGCGCCGCTCGTCGGCAGCGAGAAATCGTTGTGCGCGAAGCCGTAGAAGATCTCGGCGAAGCCCAGATCGTAGCGGGCATTGGCGCCGAACAGCTCATATCTCTCCCGCGACGAGAGAAGGTTGGTCAGCGGAACATTGCCCTGGTCCGATGCCGTGGCGCCGCCGCCCGGAAAGTCCGCGTCGTAATACCAGTAGCTGCCGTTGATCGAGAGCCCCTCGACCGGATCGAAGCGAACCTTCGCGCGAAAGGTGTCGAAATCCTGATCGTTCACATTCTTGCGATTGTTCGCAGGATCGTCGATCCAGCCGTCGAATCGCTCGTGCGTCCCTGCGACCCGAACCGCGAGCATGTCGGGGATGATCGGCACGTTCACCGCGCCCCTCAGCCCGTAATTCTGCCCGCCGTCTTCGGTCGTCGACAGGAAGCTCGAACCTCTCGCCTCCCAATCGCTGAGGTCCGCGCCGCGCGTGAGAATGCGGACCGTCCCGCCGACCGAGCCTTCTCCAAAGAGCGTGCCCTGCGGGCCGCGGAGCACTTCGATGCGATCGAGATCCCAGGCGCGGACGTCGGGCGAAATCGGAACCGTCACCCCGGTGAAGGGAAGATCGTCGAGATAGAAGCCGTTCTCGTTCGCACCCAGAGAGGTCGAGATGCC
The DNA here is from genome assembly GCA_035248285.1 of Allosphingosinicella sp. Classification (GTDB taxonomy): domain Bacteria; phylum Pseudomonadota; class Alphaproteobacteria; order Sphingomonadales; family Sphingomonadaceae; genus Allosphingosinicella. The sequence continues at coordinate 3,438 of DATFHP010000023.1, forward strand.
GCGGATGGTGATCTTCGACGTGCCGCTGCCGGAGTCGTAGATGCCGACGCCGGGCGCCTCCTGAAGAACGTCGGCGAGGTTGCGGGCACCGCGTGCCTCGAGCGCTTCGCCGCGGAAGGCGGTCAGCGCGATCGGCACGTCGATGGCACGCTCGTCGCGCAGCCGGGCGGTCACGATGATCGTGTCGGGGTCCGACGCGTCGACCGGCTGAGAATCAGGAGCGCCGCGTTGCCCCGTCTGCCGCGTGTCGGCGCTGGGCGATGCGCCCGTGTCCTGGGACGGCTGCCCCTGTGCGTGAGCCGGCGCGGCAAGCATGAAGGCCATGGCCCCCAAGCTGACGGGCGTCATCGAACGAAATGCCTTCATGATTCTCGTTCCCCCTACAAAGCGTGCGCTCGCTTTGTTACAGAGCATGCGTTCGGTTTCGCGCCTTGGCAAGGGAAACTTTCGACCCTATGTCCCTGACGGGGTGCCCTGATGCCAGTTCGTGACGCCGACTATATGAGGCGCGACCGCCGGAAAATTGCCGCGGCCGCCATAGAGCTCCTCTTCGAGAAGGGGGTCAGCGACACGTCCATTCGCGATATCTGCAAGCGTTCGGGCATGAGCATGGGCGGCGTCTATGTCCACTTCGCGAGCAAACGGGACATCATCCTCGCCGCGATGGAGCTGATGGTCGAAGGGGCGGCGGATCCTCCGGTCGCATGCTGGGCCGATCTCGTCGCGCTGCTCCGCGTCCGCCATTTCAGCGTTCAGTCTCCCGCCGCCAGACGCTATGCGCGCCTGCAGATGGAGTTCCTTGGATCGATTGTGGTTTCGGGCGAGGAATCGCCTCAACTGCGCGCTCTTCGAGATAGAGACCAACAATGGCTCTCCGATGTGCTCGAGCAGCTCTATGAGGCAGGCGAGATCGCATTGCCGCTCGGCTTGGAGGCGACCCGAAGCGCGCTTCTTTGGTTGTCGATCGGCAGCGCTCAGGATTTTTTCGCAAGTCCGACCATCGATATCGCCCGATCCTGGGTGGACAAGGTCACCGTCATGGAAGCCCTGGTCGGGGCGCGACGACCGGTTGGCACCGAGATGTTGGGGCCGCCCGAGGCGCCTGTGAAGCTGCCGGACCCGAAGGAACTCAAGCGGCTTCGGAAAACGGGGGCTGGTCGGGCGAGATCAATGGAGTGAAGCCACGCGCCCGGAGTGCCGCGTCGGGCGCAAACCGCCAAACCACCCGCTCGACCTCGGCTGGGGTTCAAGGAGGCGCTGAGATCCATCGTTGCAAACGGCGCGGAATTGTTGCCGCATTCCCTGTTCAACGCCGATTTACAGGGAAAATCGCGACATTATCTCCGAGCAAGCTTAGCCCAACCCGTTATCGGCGGCGCCTTTCAGGCCCGCACCACTATCTGTGCAGATGCGGCCCAATGCTTCTTGTCGCGAGGAGGAGATGGGTCGTTGCCCGGTGCGACAGTATCCGAATCCGGCTACTGCCCATGACGGTTCTGAATGCGCACATCACCGCCCGGGTTCTTCTTCAGCTATCGGACAGGAAAATTCGTTCGCGGACCGGGGTAGCAATACGATAGTCTGCTCTATGCCGGGCAATGGGGCAAATGCGCGAATGGGTTCGATGCAGACGCTCATGTATGCGGAGGCAGCTGAAGCTGCTTCAGTCGCGGAGCGGCAATTTGCCGATCTGAAGGGCGACATGCGTTTGCTGGGTCGACGCCTGCGCGCCATGGATCCTCCCCTTGTGATCACCTGTGCAAGGGGGAGTTCCGATTACGCAGCAACGTTCGCAAAATACCTCATCGAGGTCCGATGCCGAACGCCGGTTGCCTCGTTTGCCCCTTCGACATCCTCGCTCCACGCAACGCCGTGGCGGCACCTTGGAGGCGTTTTTTTTCTCGCTATCTCGCAATCGGGCCAGAGTCCCGATGTCATCGCTTCGGCACGCGCGGCGAAGGCGGCCGGGGCATTTGTGGTCGCCATAGTCAACGATGTGCATTCACCGCTTTCGGAGGTGGCCGAAGTTACAATTCCGCTCCTGGCTGGCGTCGAGCGGAGCGTGGCCGCAACCAAATCGTTCATCGCCTCTCTTCTTGTCATCCTGGGCCTCGTCGCAGCTTGGACCGACGACGACGATCTCCACCGGGCTCTGGCCGAAGCTTCGCAGGCGCTCCATCGTGCCTGGAGTCTGGACTGGTCGCCCGCTGTTGCCGCCCTATCCGAAGCGAGCAGCCTTTTCGTGCTCGGCCGCGGATTGAGCTACGCAATCGCACAAGAGGCAGCATTGAAGTTGAAGGAAACCTGCGGCCTTCATGCCGAAGCTTTCAGTGCAGCGGAAGTGAAGCACGGCCCGATGGCGCTGGTAGGTGCCGGTTTCCCAGTCGTGATGCTGGTGCCGGATGATGAGGGACGGGAAGATTTCGAGGCGCTGGCGCGCGACTTCATTAGCCGCCGCGCACGGGTGATTATGGCCGGTGGGGGACAGGATGGAGCACTGATATTGCCCTTCCATCCCGCGCTCCATCCGGTCCTGACACCGATCGCTAATATTCAGAGCTTTTATCGTTTCGCGGCTGAGCTAAGCCTCGCCCGGGGGCTCGATCCGGATCGCCCGCCACATCTTCGCAAAGTGACAAAGACCCGATGAGCCCGATCGCGCTCCACGCTTCGCGGGTACTGACGCCGGCCGGTTTTCAACCGGGATATTGCGTTCTGGTGGACAGGGGGCTCATCGTCGGCGTCATGCCATCGGGCGAGTGCCCGGCCAATCCGCGACGAAGGCAGCTCGAGGGCGACCTTCTCCCCGGCTTCATCGACCTTCAGATGAACGGGGGCGGCGGCGTTCTCTTCAATGATCATCCTACGGTCGACGGCATCGCAGCCATAGGGGAGGCTCATCGGCGGTTCGGCACGACCGGTTTCTTGCCCACGCTCATAAGCGACGATCTCGCCACGGTCGGGCGCGCGATCGCGGCGGTGGATGCTGCGATGGAGCAAGGGGTCCCGGGCGTGCGCGGGATCCACATCGAGGGACCTTTTCTGAACCCGGCCAGGAAAGGTGTTCACGATGCTTCCAAGTTCAGGATCCTCGATGCGCAGGCATTAGAAATTCTTGCGTCGCTGCGTCATGGCCGCGTGTTGGTGACCCTTGCTCCGGAGCTGGCGCCGCCAGGCGCCATTCGCACCCTCGTCAATCGAGGGGTGGTGGTCGCCGCCGGCCACACTGCCGCCACTTATGACGATCTCCAAGCCGCCTTTGCCGAGGGGCTGAGCGGATTCACGCACCTCTTCAATGCGATGACCCAGCTCGGCAGCCGCGAACCCGGCGCGGTCGGTGCCGCGCTCGAACATGCCTCAAGCTGGTGCGGGCTCATCGTCGACGGCTATCACGTCCATCCTGCCACCCTCCGCATCGCCCTTGCGGCGAAAGGTGCGGAGCATCTGGCCCTCGTCACCGATGCCATGCCGACGGTAGGATCGGATCAGGCGAGCTTCGAGCTGGCCGGGCAGCGTATCGACTGCGACGGCGACCGCTGCATCGCGTCCGATGGAACCTTGGCCGGGTCGAATTTGAACATGGCCGCGGCCGTCCGCAATGCCGAGCGCCTCATGGGTGTGGATGCTGCGACCGCGGTCCGCATGGCGAGCATCGTTCCCGCTCATATCTTGGGGATTGCGGGCGAGCGCGGCTCGATCGGGGTGGGAATGCGCGCCGATCTCGTGCTTGTCGATGACGCGAGGAAAGTGACGGAAACCTGGATCGGCGGCGAATAGTCCTCCGGCAGACAGGGCGTGCCCGCTTGGCCTGGATCATCCCTTCACTTCCCCGCTCGGGAGCGGGCCAGGAGAATAGCTCCGTCCAGCGCATCGCCCAGCGGATCCCGCAAACGCGCCCTGATGCTTGGAGTCAACCACTCCCGGAGGGGATCCGCCATGCCGCCCATCAGGCAGCAATATGGAGCGCCGCGCTCCAGGAAGGTGCGGATTATGGCCTCGATCCGCCGCGCCGCTTCCTGGACGATCAGCTCTGCATTCGGGTCGCCCTGGATTGCGTGATTCATCACCATCGGAGCCAGGGCCGCATAGTCGGCAGGGGTCGCTCGCGCGGTCCAATCGACAATCTCTCCCGCGGACTCATGAAAGCGGTCGAGCACCTCCAACGTCATCGGGCTCTGGGGGATGCGCCCGTCGCGCGCCCATAGTGCGCGCCGGATCGCGCGCAGGCCGAGTTCGGCGCCGCTGCCTTCGTCCGATACCGGAAACCCGTAGCCGCCGATCGTGGATATGTCGTCGCCGATCCGGGCGAAGCCCACGCTTCCCGTACCCACGGCGACGATCGCACCATCCTCTCCTTCATGCGCACCAAGATTGGCAATCGCCGCATCGCTCGCGAAGGCGGTGGTATCGAACGGGAAGTCGTGCGCCTTGAGACCTTGCAGGAAGCCGCGGCGGTTGAGGCCGGCTATTCCGATCCCGGCATGGATCGTGGCGATTTCCGCCTCGGTCAGTCCCGCCTCGGTCACCGCCTGGGTATAGGCATCCTCGATGGACTCCAGCGCTTGCGGCAAACCGGCCGGCGTGTTGGCCGGCCCGGCTTCGCCTGTGCCCAGGACTTTTCCCGTACCCGAGACCAGCCTCGCGCGCGTGTGCGTGCCGCCGGCATCTATTCCAAGGTATAATTCCATCAATCGCTCGGATACCGCGGTCGGTGCTGATAGCAATAGGGTGCGGCGCCAGCCTACGCATCGCGAAAGGGACTACGACCAACAGCGGGAGACGCCGCCTTGTCGACTGAAACCATCAGCGCGCGATTTGCCGACCTCGATCTTTGGCCGACGCGCGCCGCCGTGCTGGCGATGCTCGAAGAGCACCTTGCAGCGGCCGCAATCGTGCAGTCGCAGGCCGACGCGATCGCCAAAGCGGCGGAGGATGCCGCCGCCCGTCTCGGCGATCCGAAGGGGCGACTCATCTATGTGGGCGCCGGCACCTCCGGCCGGATTGCCGCGATCGATGGCGTGGAGCTGGGCCCGACCTTTGACTGGAGCGACGAGCGCCTGGCCTATCTGCTTGCCGGTGGCCGCGACGCCCTCCTCTCCAGCATCGAGGGGGCCGAGGACGACGCGGCGTGCGGCGAGGCGGCGATGCGTGATCTCGCGCCAGCTTCCGGCGACGTGGTTGTCGGCGTCGCCGCCAGCGGACGCACCCCCTACACGATAGCCGCCGTCCGGGCGGCGGCGGCGGCAGGCGCGCTTACGATCGGATTGGCGAGCAATGCCGAAACACCTTTGCTCGAGGCGGTCGCGCACCCCATCCTTCTGGACACGGGAGCGGAGATCGTCGCCGGATCCACGCGAATGAAGGCTGGAACGGCGCAGAAGATCGCCCTCAACACCTTGTCGACCGCGGTGATGTTGCGGCTCGGCCGGGTCTACAAGGGACTGATGATCAACATGCGGCTGACGAACCGCAAGCTGTGGGGCCGCGCCGTGGAGATTATTTGTGAAGTTGCGCATGTGGACAGATCCGCTGCCGAAGAGGCCCTCGAACGGGCCGACGGCGACATCAAGCTGGCCGCATTGATCGCCTTGGGTGGAACCCCGCAGCAAAGTGCCGCGTCGCTCGAGGCGGCCGGCGGCAATTTGAGAATGGCGATCGAGCAGCAGTTCGAGGCGTGACTGACGGGTGGAATGCGGACAAGGACGATCTTCATTGCTATGTGATCGCTATGGCGAACGGTGGATGGTACGGCACTTCCGAAGAATGGCGGCGCAGAGAAGCGCCTCTGGTGGCCATTGATCCCGTTCTCGAGAACTTCGCTGCGGCACACGGTTTGAGGTTATCCAAGAACCACAAAGAGACCCCTGAAAGGTCGATAGCTTGGGGCAACAATCCACGTTGCCTGATCCAGATTTATCTCGAGGACGAAACTGATCTATTGTGGAATCTGTGGTTGTGCTGCTCTGAGGACCGCGCCGATAGCCGATATTGGCGCAAAGACTTCGCCGTCAACGGAGAGCCTATGGGGGCGTTTGAGGAGCGCCTTCCCCGTCTGCTGGAGAATGCTTTCGACCGGATCGAGGAATGGAGAGCTAGCCCGGACCAGCTTGAGTTCGCAACGAAGCTGGCGCCCCTGCCCAGAGGATAAGGTCCGCTATGGGTGGAAAGCGGACATCAAAGCGGCTGATACGTGACTGATGCCAAAGGATTGGCAGCGATCCAGCCCTTCAGGCAATTGATCTTCGACGAAGGTTCATATCGGCGAATAAGGAGCATCGTCGTTTCCCAGTCCAGAGCATCCCTGTAGCTACGGATGCCGCATGCACGTGCACCATCTGCCAAGAGCGTGATATCGGTATTTGTGCCGCTGCCAACGCTGCGTTTGTCGGGTTCCAAGAACAGACCGAACCGAGCATTATTCTCTATTGACCATTCCAACATACATTGCAGCACCTTGCCGGACCATGGCATTGTCGGGTGCTGGCTGGGATCTGCAAAGTCGCCCATCTCGTCACGCCCGAATTCGACATTGTCCAACGATATCCCGCAGGTCTGCGCTGCCGCCTCAATTGCGTCGCGCGATGCATAGGTGCTTGGAGGAGCAGCGGGCGCCGTTGGTGATAATCGTCGGACGCCAGGTCCATGATCTCCAACGATGCCGTGCGGCATGCCGAGCGCCTCAATCGCTTTCCACCATGTTTGCTGAACGAATGTCGACCGGTCGCAGGTCAAGAGGTGACGTGGCGGCGCTGGCGAATTCCACTGGATTTCCCAGTCCCACGCACCCGGGACGTGGTCTGCCGCATCACAGCCGGAATGATCGACACGGTCCGACTTTGGTTTGGCGTCGTCCATCCGTTTGGCAAATGCGGCGACCGCTTCGCGGCTCACCTGAAACTCCAACGGACGGCCCTCATTTGGCCAAGAGGCGTCGTGAAGGTTCCAGGTAACACGACCGTCGAACGAGACCGTGACCGTTTCGTCCACACATAGACCCGCGCACATCGTTCCAGTGAAGCGATGAACGATCACGATATCGGCATTGGCCGTTGCTGATGCGGATTGAGCAAGCAATATCATCGCAGCGGCAAGAGTATGGCGTCTCATGGTCGTATTTTGCCGGAATTGCCCAAGTCCGCAATGGGTGGAAAACCGACATTGCTTCCTCTAGGCTGAGTGCATGGAGAAAAGCGCCTATGCGGCTCTATTCCAAGACGCCATCCGGCGAGCGCTCAAGCTAGCAAGCCTCGACGGGGTTGGCAGAGAACCAGTCGTTGAGTTCCAAGGAAGGCCAAATCCGCCGCTGCCAAACAGCGTATCTGAGGCCCTTGATCTGCTGTGGTTATCGTCTGACCGGTTTTATCTTGTCGTAGATGTTATGGCATTCGTCGGAGAGGATAGTCCCCCAATCCTGTTTGTGAGGCCAAGCGGGCATCCGCCGGGCGCTTATTCCGAAACGTGGGATCCATCCGACCTAGGCCCGTTCAGAGGGATTGGCCCAATACGTCGACCGCTGGGAGGCTAATATCCGCAATGGGTGGAACGCGAACATGGGAGCTATGTCCGCAAATCGTAGCCATTCGATCATTTTCTGGAAACTAGCTCACCGTAGCGGTAGAGCATCTCAATGGACCAAGAAGCGAAGTGGTTAAGGAAACATGGGGCCAGGTACCGCCTAAGCCAAACGCGACAGAGAAGGCTTCGCAAATTCAACTCGGCGTTTGGTACCGTGTTTCGCCGTCTGGTTGATATCGTATCGGTTTTTGCCTTGTTGTTGATGCTAATCTCTCTGGCCCTCAATTGGTCTAAACCCGGTATCGGTACCCAGATTCTTTGGGGACTGCTGTGTTTGGCGCTGATTAACGGGTCAGCTAGGATTATGGAGTGGCTGTTTCAGCATTTCGCCGGTGGAATACAACGACGATAACTCGGCGTCCCGAGTTCGAGATTGACAGTCCGTTATGGGTCGAAAGGAGACATTGCACGGAGCGATCGAGCCGCAGCTTCTAGTCGGAAGGCAAAGCGGCACAAAGCGCTGTGCGGAGGATACCGCACCAGCTCTTGATACCTCGCTCGCTCGCAAGCAGGTCCTGTCTTATCTCGATTTCCGCATAGGGAATGCGGCTGGCATATGCGTGTAGCGGGATCGTGTAGTCGATACTGTCCAGTCGATAGGGCTGGTTGTCGCCAACCTCCAGACCTTCGATCTCGCGCAGGCCGTTCAGCAGCGTCCTGGCGAAGCGAGGATCTCCGCCGTCATGGAGAATGCCGATATGCCAGGGTCGCGCGACTCCCGCCATTCGATCGGTGAAGCTGTGCAGTGCGACCAGCACAGTCGGCCGATCGGCAGCCCCGCGCTTCTCGAGCTCCCCTCGTATTGCGAGGTGATAGGGCCTATGGATTGCTGCAATCCTCTGATCCACGGCGCGTGCGTCGAGGTCGCGATTTCCGGGAATTTCTGTTCCGTCGCTTAGCTTCGGCAGGGCGCCCGCGCTGTCCGGCGCGCGATTGCAATCCACGACCAGTCGCGAATAGGTCTGATGGATGAAAGTCGCATCCATCGCCTTGGCGAGGCAGCGGCCAAGATCCCCAACGCCGATATCCCATCCGATATGCCGCGTGAGGTCAGCGCTTTCCAAGCCGAGCATTTGCAATTGCTGCGGGACGGCCTGTCCCGCATGATCGCCCAGGAAGAGGAAAGGCGAGCGGCCGGACGGATTTTCGATGCGGACCGGCGGCGGGTCGCTTGGCCTCAGAAGCGCGCCTGCTGCCGGGATCATTCCGAGCCAATTCTCCATTCCCGATCTTTCGATAGTCGAGGTTATACAAATTGCCTACCGGTTGCCTGCGGCGTTCGCCGAGCGCTGGGTCATGGAGTGATCGATGCGTCTTGAATATGCGCAGGTCGATTGGCCCTATAAAAACGCCTTCCGGCGTGCCGGCGCGGTTAGCACTTCTGCGTCGACCATATGGGTCAAGATCTCAGACGGAGATCTGGTTGGTCGGGGTGAGGCATTGGGCGTTCGCTATCATGGCGAAACACCTGCTTCGCTGCAGTCGCAATTGGATACCGTCAAAGGGGCATTTGAGAGCAGCGCTTCGCTATCACGCGAAGAATTGCAGTCTTGGCTTCCGGCCGGAGGCGCACGCAACGCCATCGACTGTGCGCTGTGGGACCTTGAGGCAAAAGGGTCGGGACGTCGTGCTTGGCACTTGGCCGGCATCGAGGTCGCCATTCCTCTGACGACAGCAATTACGCTAAGCGTGGATACCCCAGACAAGATGGCGGAAGCAGCACAGCAGCTTGGTCAATATTCCGTGCTGAAGCTCAAGCTCGAGGGCGACGGTGATCTGGAACGGGTTCAAGCGGTTCGGCGCGCCCGTCCCGACGTGGACCTCATTGTCGATGCCAATCAATCATGGAGCGAACGGCAGCTTGGCGAGTTTGTCGCCCCTTTCGACGCGCTGGATGTCGCATTGATTGAACAACCTTTGCCGGTCGGCATGGATGATGTGCTGGTCGATTACGATGGGCCGATACCATTGTGTGCGGATGAGTCCTGTCAAACCGCAGAGTCGTTGCCGGAACTGGTTGGAAAATACCGGGTCGTCAATATCAAGCTCGATAAGGCCGGCGGACTCACGGAGGCCTTGAGAATGGCGGCCCTGGCACGGGAATTGAAGCTGGATCTCATGGTCGGCTGCATGGGGGGATCATCACTTGCCATGGCGCCGGGCTTTGTCTTTGGCCAGCTCTGCTCCTTCGTTGACCTCGATGGTCCCTTGCTCGCCGCACAGGACGTAGCTCACCCAATCCAATACGAAGGAAGTCTGATGTATCCCCCCGATTCAAAGCTCTGGGGCTAGTCCGTGTCGCGTCGATCCAATTAAGACGCGAGAGCAGCTGTGGCGACCGGACGCCTAAAAGCTATTCGACCGTTCTCCGCGGTATGCCAGGCCTTCGTGTCATGGTTGTTCGCCCAGAGAACGTTTGCCGCACCGCCATCGACCGCCCTCATCCGGTGCCATCGGGGTATCTTTTGGGGTCCTGCGGCACATGCTCGCCGATGGATCGCTCGGCGTCGCTTATCCGAGCGTGCGTCGTCCGCCCGGGGACAGTGTGGCCTGCTTTCGACCCGGTCCCCGTCACGAACGTGCGAAAATCCACCACCTAGAGTGATTTCGAGCCAGATGGAATCATCTGGCGGCTCGGAAATAACGGCAATCAAATAACTTTCTAGCCTCGTTCCGGTTCAGCCTGAACCGGAACGAGGCTAGCGCTTTTACTAGGACGCGTCAGGATCCGCGACTGTCACTCACGCAGGCTAAGCGACCAAGCGAGGCGGATCAGTTGGCGCGCAGCCAGCGCATCAGTTCCTGGAACGGGATCAGCTCGTTGAACGAAACGCCGGCGCTGCCCTCTTCATACCATCGCACCACGCCGTCGACCGAACGAAACTTGTCGATCGTCAGCACCACGGGCGCGCCTGGCTGGAGCGGCTGATCGGTCTCCAGCTTGACTCCGCCCTGCGAGATATCGCGCAGCGTCACCCAGATCGTCTTGGCGCCGGCACGCACCGTGGCGAGCCAGTCGATCTCGACCCGCGGCATGCGCGGCAGCCAGCCATTTTCGAGCAGCGCCGGATTGGACAGCATCTCCTCGACGTCGATCCGCTCGTCGAATCTCACGCCGATATTGCCGTCCTTGATCCAGGCGACGACGCCTTCGAGCATATTGTGCGATTTTAGCGCCACGCTGACGCGCTCGCCGATCTTGTAGGTCGAGTAGACGTGCGCCATCAAGCCGCCCGCGGATATGTTGCGGATCAGGCAAAGCTCGCGCTTGGGGCCGCAGATCATCGTCCCGACGCGCAGGATCTTGAGATGCCGGGTGTCCCGTCGCCGATCGGGCGGCGAAGGCGTGTTGGTCGAGAAGGAAAAACTGGTTTCCTCGACGTCCATTTGGTTCAGCATGTCCATGCCCTCAGCAAGCCTCCTGGCGGCCCAGTCCGCCGACTTCGTCAAGCAAACTTATAAGTCGCACGGTTTAAGAAGGGCTTACGGCATCCCCGTACGACCACGGGGTCTTGCGGTAACGACGATTGCCGTCTTCACCGCTTTCTTACCCTTTTCGATTAGGCCGCGCGGCGATGAACGCCGAAACCAAGATCGCGCAAGAGTTGCGCCGCGATGCGCGGCCGCGCTCCGCCGTCAGCACGGCCGTAGGGCTTGTCGGCCTGGCCGGATTGCTCGGCTGGACCGCTATCGCGCGCGCCTATGGCATGGCCGGGCCGCTGGCGGCGCTGACCGCGCTTGCCGCCTGCGGTGTGCCGATGCTGCTCTGGTCGCTGTGCGTCGACCGCGTGCATCGCAATCCCTCCACGGGCCTGGATTGGGACGGGCCCGTCCGTCCGCGCAAGGAAAGCCTCGATATCAGCGTCGCCAAGATCGCCGGATTGTGGGCGACCTGGGCCGCGATCGGCGCAACCTATTGCGTCGCGCGCTGGTATTGGGACGGTTCCTATCGATATTCGATGCAAATACTCGGCACCGCCGCGGTGCCGCTGCTGCTGCTTTCGATTCTCTATATCGTCTGGATCGACCGCCGCCTCGTCGATCCGCGCGACGGCGCCTGGCATGTCGGGCAGCTGATCGCCGGCCGCGGCCAGCTGGCCGACAAGGAACAGGTCTACGAGCATATCCGCAGCTGGACCATCAAGGGCTTCTTCCTGGCCTTCATGCTGTCGATCGTTCCCGGCAATTGGGCGCAGGTGATCGAGCCTGACGCCGCCGCGATCGCCTCGAGCCCCGTTCATCTCTCCAATTGGCTGATCAGCGCGATGTTCATGATCGACGTCAGCTTTGCCACCGTCGGCTACATGCTGACGCTGAAGCCGCTCGACGCGCATATCCGCTCGGCCAACCCTTATGCCGCGGGCTGGATGGCGGCCCTGATCTGCTACCCGCCCTTCATCATGATGAACAGCGGCGGTCCGCTCGATTATCATCCCGGCACCGGCGACTGGGTCTATTGGCTCGATGGCGCGCCGCTGGCCATGGCGCTGATCGGCATGGTCCTGGTGCTGCTCACCGCCGTCTACGCCTGGGCGACGGTCGCGTTCGGGATGCGCTTTTCCAACCTCACCCATCGCGGCATCCTGACCCACGGGCCCTATGCCTGGACCAAGCATCCCGCCTACGTGTCGAAGAATCTGTTCTGGTGGCTCTCGACGCTGCCGTTCCTCGCCACCACCGGCAATCCGGTCGACATGATCCGCAACACGGTGATTCTGGCTTGCGTCAGCGGCATCTATTATTGGCGTGCGCGGACCGAAGAGCGGCATCTCTCGGCCGATCCCGCCTACCGCGATTATGCCGCGTGGATGGAGCGCAACGCGCCGCTGCCACGGCTGATCGCCAGGCTGCGTCGCAAGCAGCCGCAGGTTCTCCCGGCGGAATGAGCCTCGGTAGTTTTGGCTGCGGCCGCCTTTGTTTATTGAAGGCTGGCGGTCTGTGACGAGACCGGGCGGATAAACGCGCTGGCGCCGTCTCCGACGATCGCGAAACCGGACCAGTAGAAGGGATGCGACGTGTCGGCGTCGTCCATCAGCTTCAGCTGCGCCGCCCGCAACGCCGCAGCAGTGGCGGTGCCCGGCGGCGCCGCGAACAGCCCGGAGATCAGCCGCTTGGTCGCGCCATAATCGTCGGGCACCGGCCAATGGCTGGCGATCACCAGCCTGCCGCCGGCGCCCACGAAGGCGCGGACCAGGCCGTCGAGCGCATATTCGCCGCCGCCGGTGACGCCCGCCTCGGCATTGGCGGCGCGGCTGGCCCGGCCGGCGGTGTCGCAGGCCGACAGGATGACGACGTCCGCATCGAGATGCAGATCGAAAATCTCGCCGAAGCTCAGCAGCCCGTCCGACCCGGGCCCGCCGAAGCTGGTCATCAGCGCCGGCTTGGCCGGGCATTCCGGCCGCGGCGGTGCGAGCATGCCGTGGGTGGCGAAATGGACGATCCGATATTGGTCGAGATCGGAGCGCGCCTTGATCGCATCGTCGCTGAAATCGCCGCCGGTGACGATGTCGGCCTCGCCCTCGCGCTGCGCGCTGATCACCTGGCGTGCGGTCTTGAGCTCGTCGGCCGAGATCGGCCGGCCCCAGGCCGAAAGCGACCAGCTGCAATCGTCGGCGACCGCGCCGGCCGCCGATCTGGCCGGCAGGAAGAAAGCGTCGGCCGGCTTGTTCTGCCCGAAGCCGACATATTGCGCCCGCGCGCGCGACGGCGCGGTTTGGCGCAGATCGTGGAAGGCGCGCGCCGAGACCGAGGTGCTGATGTCGCGCGCGCGGCCCAGCCATGCGGTGCCGCGGAAATCGAACCCCTCGTCGTTCGGACGCGCGGCCCGGGCATTATAGGCGTCGACGCTGGCCTGATCCATCACCAGCAGGTTGGGCGGCAGCCGAAGCATCGCGCCGTCGGGCTCGAAGATCAGATGCGTGACCGCCGGTATCGCATCGGCGACGGGGCCGAACAGCGCGTCGTAGAGCGCGTGCGCGGCGGCGATGTCGAACGGAAGGGTGACGAGCTGCCCGTTCTCCTCGGCGGAGATGGTCGCGCGGATCGCGTCGACCTGCCGCTCGAGCGCCTTGCCGCTCGCGCCGATCCGGAAGGCGCGCGCATCCTGCGGCGTGACGAACACCGCATAGGCGCCGCCGCCGACGACGACCATTTTGTAATAAGCCTCGCCGGGACGAAGCATGGCCTGCAGCTCGGGGAGCGGCAGCCTGGCGTTCGAGACCGCGCGGAAACGGGGGAATTGCGCCAGCTGCGCCTGGGTGGCGATCTGGTCCGCCTCGGCCTGGCCAAGCGAGGCCTGCAGCGCCTTGAGCTTGGACGCATCCGCGGCCGAGCCGCCGGCCTGCAGCCGGCCCAGCTCGACGCGCGACCGCTCGATCTCGCGGGTCAGATTGACCGATTGGCGGAACAGCCGTGCCGCCTCGTCGCTGCCGCCGCTCAGCTCCCGCGCCAGGACCGCCTGCGTCTGCGCGACGGCCGGACGCAGCATCAGCTGGCTGGCGCCGAACATCTCGGCGGCCGCTTGCGGCGGCGCCTTGTCGCCGGTCAGCAGTGCGAAATAGGCGCCGAGCACGCGGCTCAGCGTCGGCGAACCGCCGCTGTTGTCGGCATTGCCGTCGACGATCGCCCGGAACGCGGCCAGGGCTTCGTCGGTTCGTCCCGCCCGTGCATAGAAGGCGGCGAGCTTGCCTTTGGCGGTGAGCAATGTCGACGATCCCGGATAGTCGGCCTCGACCAGCCTGATCGCCTCGCGGTGCAGCCGTTCCGCCTCGCCGCCATTGCCCGCGGCCTCGGCGATATCGGCCAGCTCGGCCATGATCTGGGCCTGCATCCAGACCGTCGCCGCGACATGGCCGTCGCGCACCAGCACGAGCTGGCCCTGGGCCTGGCGGAGCGCGCTCGCCGCCTCGGACGATTTGCCCTCGAGCCGGAGCGCGGAGCCCTTGAGCTGCAGCGCCTGCGCATCGAGGATCGCGGCCTTGTCCTGCGGAGAAAGTCCCTGCGCCGTTCCCATGCGCCGCGCCGCCGCGGTCTCGGTGCTGAGCTGGTTGGCGGTGCCGCGATCGATGACCAGCTGTTGAAGCGCCGCATTGGCCTCGGCGGCCGGCGGCGGCATTGGCCGATCGAGCTCGGCATAGGCCTCCTTGACCAGGCCCTGGTTGAGCAGATGCATCGCGCGGTAGTTGCGCAGCTGGCGGCTGACCACCGGATCGGCGCCCACCAGCGCGTCGGCCTGGGTGAAGGCGACCTCGGCTTCGGCATAGGAACCGAGGTTGGAGCGCTGCAGCCCGGCATTGGCGAGCGCCTCGGCGCGCGTCGCGCTTTTCTCGTCGCCGCTCAGGCTCGAGAAGAATTCGGCCGCCTCGGCGTAGCTGCCGCTGTTGTTGCGGCGATAGGCTTCGGCGAGTGCGCGCTGGGGGCTGATGTTGCCGGCCTGGACGCGGGCGAAGGATTCGGGATCGCCGACTCCGGTGGTCGCGATCGAAACCTCGCCTGGGATGGTCCGGTTGGCGATCAGGTTGCGAAGGCCAAGCCGAAGCACGCTGTCGTAGCCCGCCAGGCCTTCGGCGACATAGAGCGTGCCCGCCTGTTGCTTGGCGTAGATCCGATAGCCGACGTCCGCCGACGCCAGCCGGCAGTTGCTCACGCCGATGCCGGCAAGACCGTCGAAGCCAATACTCTCCTGGGGTGCGCATGTCGCGGGTTCGGGCAGGAAGGATTCGGGCGCCGTCGCCGCATCGCGGTCGCGCACGCGCAGCGCGTACAAGCGTCCGATCGGGATCGCCGCGTCGCGGCACAGCAAAGCATAGCCGCGATCGAACATGCCGTGCAGCGCCTTGTCGGCCGGCATGATCTGGGCGCTGCACAAGGCGTTGCCCGCCGATCCGATGCGGAAGCTGTCCTGAAGGTCGAGCGGCTCGGCGCCCCGTGCCGGCAAGGAGAGCGAGGCGGCGGCTGCCGCCAGCGTGAACGCAGCTGCGAAACGCTTGGCCATGGTCATTCTCCTGCGGGCGGATTGTCGCCCTGGTCGTCGTCATCCTCGTCCCACAGGCTGCTGTCGCCGCCGCTGGTGACCGGCTCCTGGATCAGATCGTCCGGGTTGAGGTCGCCGAGATCGACCAGGTTGACGTGCAGCGTGAAGGGCGACGGTCCGGGCAGGCCCTGGATCTGGTCCAACACCGCCTGAATGAGGTCCTTGGTAGGCGGCGTCGGCACCGGAGTGGGTGTTGGAGTCGGGGTGGGTGTCGGAGTGGGCGTCGGCGTCGGTGTCGGTGTCGGGGTCGGAGTGGGCGTCGGCGTCGGTGTCGGGGTCGGAGTGGGCGTTGGAGTCGGAGTCGGAGTGGGGGTCGGCGTCGGAGTAGGCGTCGGCGTTGGTGTCGGAGTGGGCGTCGGGATGTGAATGTCCGGCGGCGGAGGCAGGTGAATTGGCGGCACTGGCGGAATCGGTGGCGGTGGCGGGGGCGGTGTTGGAGTCGGCGTTGGCGTTGGAGTCGGAGTGGGCGTCGGAGTCGGAGTCGGAGTGGGCGTCGGCGTTGGTGTCGGTGTCGGAGTAGGCGTAGGCGTAGGCGTAGGTGTTGGAGTTGGAGTTGGAGTTGGAGTTGGAGTAGGTGTCGGCGTCGGCGTCGGCGTCGGCGTGGGAGTCGGCGTTGGTGTCACGCATGCTCCGGTATTCAGGACGCAGCGGTTGAATTCGCTATTGTCGGTGAAGGCGTCCGGCTCGACGCCATTCGGGCCGAACTGTTCGTGGAAGAATACGTCGTTGATGACGTCGTTGGCTGGATTGCCGTCGACGATGCGGCGGCCGAAAGCCATCACCAGTGGACGATCGTCCGCCAACAGGTCGAACGCGGCAAGGGTGATGCTGCTGCTATTGTCGAAAATGCCGAGCCCGCCGCTACCGACGCTGATCCCGGCGAATTCGGTCGGCGTGCCGGTGTTCCGCACCAGCAGGCTGTTTTCGATATAGAAATCGACGCCGTCGGCCTCGACGTAGCCGCGCGTGACCGGGTCGCCCAGCGGAGTTAGCAGCTCTGCGTCGCGGCCGGTATAGTCGACATTCTCCTCGAGCTTGTCGAGAACGGCCTGGTCGGCGACCCAGATATCGGCGCCCTCGAGCGTCAGCTGGCCCGCGGGCAGGCCTTCGGAATCGCGCATGCGGACGCTGCCGTCGGTCGGGTCGTCCATCGGGTCGTCCGGATTGTTGGTCGACGTCGAGATTTCGAACAGTCCGCCCGCCGTGATCGACATGTTGCTGGTCGATCCGGCATTGTCGAACAGCACGGCGCCGGTGACCTTGGCGTCGCCATCGGTCTCGATATTGACGCTGTTGGTGTCGCTGCCGTCGATGTCGAGCTTCTTGACGATCAGGTCGAATGGGCTCGCCGGCGCCGAACCGTAATCGTGATCGAACGGCACGAAGAGGTTGATCTCGTCGGAGCGGATGCGGCCCCATTCGGCGTTGTCGAGCGTGTAGCCGGCACGATCGCCGTCGTCGTCGCCCCCCAGTACGGCCGGATGGCCGGTATCCCACACGTGGAGGTCGACCTGGTTGGTGCTCTCGTCGCCCAGCGACGCGCCCTCGTGGATGATGATGTCGGCGGACTCGACGCTGATGTCCGGCGCGCCGATCGTCGCGACGAACTCCGCTTCATGCGCGGGGACGAAGCAGGATCCCGAGCAGTCCAAATCCTTGACGCCGAGATCGATCGATGTGCCGGCGAACACGTTGGCCAGCCGGAGGCTGTCGCCGGCGATCATGGTGACGGTCGAGGCCGCATCGAGATAGGCATCGGTGCTTGGGTCGTCGAAATGCGCGGTCTCGATATTGCCGTCGGCGTCGAACCAGATGTCGCCTGCATCGAGCGTGTGACCGCCATGGGCCGATCCGCCGTCGCCGCGATTCGCGTGGGAGACGCTGATGTCGCCGCCGGAATAAGCGGTGGCATAGCTCTCGACGTCGAAGAAGCCGTCGCCGTCTGCGGAGAAATTGACGTCGCTGCCGGCATGGATGGCGAGGTTGCCGTCGATATCGAACAGGCCCGAGTCCTGCGCGGCCAGATCGACGTCCCAGCCCGCGTCGATGTCCAGATTGCCGTCGACATGGAAATGGCCCGAGCCGTTGGCGGTCAGATTGACGTCCTGGCCGGCCTCTATGTCGAGATCGCC
>DATFHP010000024.1:0-15883 GCA_035248285.1 Allosphingosinicella sp.
GCACCGCTCTCCTTCACCAGCAAATGCAGCCCGCCACCATCGGCATGGCGACCGGGCTTTGCATTCTTCACCGCCAAGGGCGTGAGCACGTTGCTGAGCTTCTTGGGCATTGTGGCTCCCTGTCAGGGAACCGAACCTGCCTGAGATCACTCCAATGGCGTCGCAGGCATCGCGTTCCCAAAACCGTTCCCCGATAATAGCGCGGTTTTATGGGAACGCAATGGAACGCATTCGGACAGGTGAAAGCCCAAACCTTCGCTACATTCACCTATTTTAGCCGTTATCGTGGAGCCATCCGGATGCGACTGGACACCAGTTAGACGGACTCCGTCTCCGCCAATAGTTCGAGCTAAGCATTTCTATTTATATCTGACTTGGTATTCGAGTGGCGCCCCTCCCCCAAAGATCCGCTGATGGCGCATGCCCAGTCGCGCTCGCGGATTGGATAAGCCGGGCATTCGCTAGGCCGACGCCATGGCTTTCTTCGCCGGGCTGAACGGCCGCGGAAGCCAAGATGACTGGCCGGGGGCGGCCATCTGATCGTTCCCGCGAAGAGTTAGGTAATATTCCTAATGTCGGATCGGGTGTCGCCTTTCTAGGCTCCATGCGGATTTGCCAAAAGCCTGGAGGCCGACATGAAGAATATTCTGCTCCTGGTGCATGACGACGCGGGGCAAGAAGCCCGATTGCAGGCGGCGCTCGATCTGACCCGCGCGTTCGGAGGTCATCTAATCTGCCTTGATGTCGTTCAGCTGCCCATGGCCGCGGCGGCAGCCTTCGACGATCCGATGCCCTTCATCCTGGCCGCTGAGCGCGCGATCGAAGGCGACAATATGGCGCGTCTGGAACGCCGGTTGACTCGCGAAGATGTGCTTTGGGAGATGCGGCAGGTGGTGGGCGACTTTGCCGACAGCCTGGCGGACAATGCGGGTCTGGCCGATCTGATCGTCGTCAGCCGCAAGCTCGACGATCTGTTTTCTCCGGACATGCGTTCGGTTGCCTCGTCGGCCGTGCTGAAATCGGGAAAGCCCATCGTAGCGGTTGCGGAGGCGTCTCGAGGCTTCGACGTAAATGGCCGGGCCTTGGTCGCATGGGACGGTTCGCTTCCAGCAATGGCCGCGCTTTCGGCGGCGGTGCCGCTTCTTCGGCATGCGTCATCGGTGTTGCTCTTGGAAGTCGAGGGATCGTGTCCGTCCTCCGTGGAGGAAGGAGCCTCCTATCTCTCTCATTACGGGATTCATCCGACCGTCAGGCAGTCGCCCAAGGGGGATGGTGCTGCGGCTCAGATCGAAAAGACGATCCAATCCGATGGCGCTGCCTATTGCGTCATGGGAGCTTATGGACACAGGCGGATACGCGAAGCGCTATTCGGCGGCGTGACCACGCATATGCTTGCCCATTCCACGGTTCCCTTATTCCTCGCCCATTAGGGTCCGGACCCTAGAGACGTCGACTGTCGCCTATTGATCGGCGAGCGCGATGAGCGGTACGGTTCGCAGGTCTTGCGGTGAGCGGCCCTATTTGTGACCGATCGTTCAGAACAGGCGATAGATTCGGCCGAGATGACCCTCCTCGATGAAGGGGGGCAGGGCTCGAACCGCTTTTTGAATCGCCTTGGTCCCGGCCTGATCACCGGTGCCGCGGACGACGACCCGAGCGGTATTGGAACCCATAGCCAGGTCGGCGCCCAGTTTGGCTATGGCCTCGCCTGGACTTTCGTTCTCAGCTTTCCATTGATGGTCGTGATCCAGCAGGTCGCGGCCGAGATCGGCCGGGTGACGGGCGCCGGCATCGCCCGCAACCTGCGCCGTCATTATCCGCGGCCGTTGTTGTTGGCGATGGTGGGGTTGCTGCTCGCGGCGAATATCATCAATCTGGGCGCAGACCTCAGTGCCATGGGGGCCGCGCTGGAACTGCTCGTGGGCGGCAATGCGGGCCTCTACACGTTGCTGTTCGGCATCGTCTGCGTCGTCCTGGAGGTCGCTCTCAGCTATCCGCGCTATGCATCGATCCTGAAGTGGGCGACGCTATCGTTGTTCACCTATGTGGCCGTGGTCGCGGTTGCCGGCGTTCCCTGGACGCATGCGCTACGATCTTTGGTGGTGCCCGAAATCCAGTGGAATGCGGCTTATGCGACGGCCCTGGTCGCGATCCTCGGCACGACGATAAGCCCGTATCTGTTCTTCTGGCAGGCCGGACAGGAGGTCGAAGAACAGCATCGCCATCACGCCAAGCCCTTGTGCATAGCGCCGCGCGAGGCGGGATCGGAGCTGGCGCGCATCCGAATGGATACGCTGGTCGGGATGGCGTTCAGCACGATCGTATCCCTTGCGATCGTGTTCGCCACGGCTGCGACCCTGCACGCAAACGGCATCCGCGACATCACCACATCCTCTCAAGCGGCGGAGGCCTTGCGTCCAATCGCCGGGCAGTTCGCTTTTCTGATGTTCGCCTTGGGGATTATCGGAACGGGCCTGCTCGCCGTTCCGATCCTGGCCGGCTCGGCGGCCTATGCCGTGACCGAAATGGCGGGCGTTGCCGGTAGCCTGGATGCCAAGCCCCTGGCTGCTCGGCTATTCTATGGCACCATCGCGGCGATGACGCTTGCCGGCGCCGCTTTGAATGCGGTCGGCGTCGACCCCGTGCGCGCACTTTATTGGGCGGCGGTCGTGAACGGTGCGCTGGCCGCTCCCCTGATGGTTGTGATGATGCTGATCGTTCGCAATCCGCGCGCCATGGGGCGACTCACGCTTCCTGCCGGATCGACTCTTTTGGGCTGGGCGGCGACGTTCGTCATGTTCGCCGCAACGGCGATCTTCTTTGCCTTCGCGCTATAGGCCGGTCCTCGTGCCGCAATGGATGGCGACCGAAGTCGGCGCGGAAACCGGCCCCTGCCTTTAAGGTCGGCGATCCATCGCGCTACCGCTCCGCGACCACCGGATGCATGGGCTTCAATCCTCGGCCGCTGAAAAGTCGTGTTCCTCGCCCGTCGTCATGGGGCGGGGAAGGGCCGCTTGATCGGAGGAAGCGGCGATGCGGCGGACGTATCTGCGCGCGACAAAGTTGAAGATATATTCAAAAATAGGTTGATGCAGCATTCATCTGAGGCTACTCCGGGCAATCGAGTTTTTGGGAGACGAATATGGCGGTTCGGAGCCTGGGATATTGGGGATTTGAAGTTTCCGATCGATCCGCCTGGCAGTCGCTTCTCGTCGATTCGCTGGGCCTGATGCGGGGTGAGGATGGCAGTGACGGCGCGCATGTCTATCGCATCGACACCTACCGGTCGCGTCTTCGGCTGTACGAGGGCACGCTCGATGACGTGAGCTTCATCGGTTGGGAGGTCGGTGGTCCCGCCGAGCTGGCCGCATTGCGGGAGCGACTGGAGCAGGCGGGCTGCGCCGTCGAGGCCGGCGATGCCGCGCTGTGCCGTGCGCGTTCGGTCGAGGCCCTGTTCGCCGTGAGCGACCCCGACGGCATTCGCACGGAAATCTTTTGGGGGCCGCAGATGGCGGCCGAGCCATTCTCCTCGTCGCGGACACCCGGGGGGTTTGTCGGAGCGCCCAATGGGGCCGGCCACCATGTCATCGTCGTGCGCGACCGCGAAAAGACCATGTCCTTTTATCGCGACCTGCTCGGTCTGAAGCTGTCGGACTATATCCGCTCGGAGGAAGAGGGGCGACCGAAGGTGCTCATCACATTCATGCACGCGAACCCGCGTCACCATTCGCTGGCGTTCGCGGAAGTGCCCTTCAAGCCGAAGCGTAAGATGCAACATATCGCGCTTCAGGTAGCGGACATGTCTGCGGTCGGTCTGGCTTATGATCGGCTGCTGGCAAGCGACGCTACGATCGCCATGACGCTTGGACATCATCCGAACTGTCAGTCCTTCTCTTTTTACGTTCGTTCCCCGTCGGGCGTGGACATTGAATATTCGTGGGGATCGATCGAAGTCGACGACGCTGCCTGGCTCCCCAAGACCTTTTCGCAGTTGAGCGATTGGGGTCACAAGGTGGGAGTGAATCTTATCGAGGCGGACGAACCGATCGGCGCCTGAGTGCCGCTATCAGCCGAAAAGGAGCGGCCCGTGACTTTGCCGATACTGTATCATTTCGCCTATTCGACGTGCTCCCAGAAGGTTCGGATGGCGCTTGCCGAAAAGGGCCAGCAGTTCGAATCCCGGGAAGTCAATCTCCTGGCGGGCGGGCAACACGATCCCGAATATGTGCGCCTCAATCCGGATCACGTCGTGCCAACCATGATCCATGAGGACGAGGTGCTGACGGAATCGACGTTGATCAACGACTATGTCGATGATGCGTTCGAAGGCGTGGCCCTGCGTTCGGCGGATCCGATCATGCGCTATCGTGCCGCCGCCCTCATCCATCAGGTCGACGACAAGCTTCACGGCAAGGTGACGGGCGTTTTTTCGCATGGGGTGCTGACGCGGGGAATGGTCCAATCGCGCCCTCCGGAGGCGATCGAGGCCTATCTTGAAGCGATTCCCGATCCGGCCGAGCGCCAGCTGCGGACCAGCCTGATCGGGCACGGCGCGCAGGCGCCGGAAATGCCGCCCGCCGTCGCCACGATGGTCGCCTTCTTTTCCCGGCTCGAGACGTTGCTCGAAAGTCAGCAATGGTTGTCGGGAGACAGCTTCGGATTGGCCGATATCTGCGTCATTCCCTACGTGTCCCGCATGGCGGAAATCGGGCTTGACGCCTTTTGGAACGAAGGTGCCGCCCCCCGCGTCGAGCATTGGATCGCGCGCACGACGACACGCCCCAGCTTCGAAGTCGCTTTCACCCGATGGATGCCGGAGGCGACCGCCGCGATGTTCAAGACATTCGGCGAGGCGACCCGGCCCGGGATCGAGGCGATCATCAGAAGTGCCCAGGGGCGGTGACGCATGGAGTTAAGGGAGATGTGCAATGACATATAAGCTGCTCATCGATGGAGGCTCGATCGGCGTCGCATTCGCCCGCGAATGGCTGGCCGAGTTCGCGCAGACATCGGTGATCAGCCTCGCCCGCCGGGCGACCTGATCGATGCCCGGCGTTCATTCCAATTGGATCGGCGGCCAGCAGATTTCCTCCGCCGGCAGCGCGCCCAATATCAATCCGTCCGATGTCGCGGACATTGTCGGGGAATTCGCGCGCGCAGACGGTGCCGAGGCAGCCGAAGCGATCGCGGCGGCGCGTGCCGCATTCCCGGCCTGGAGCCGCAGCACGCCGCAGCAGCGCTTCGATCTGCTCGATCGCGCCGGAACGCTAATCCACGAGCGGCGCGCGCAATTGGGCGAGCTGCTCGCACGCGAGGAAGGCAAGACGCTCGCCGAAGCCGTCGGCGAGGCCATGCGCGCTGCGCAGATCTTCAAGTTTTTCGCAGGCGAAGCGCTGCGGCCGGGCGGCGAGATGATGCCGTCGGTCCGGGCGGGTGTGGACGTCGAGATCACCCACGAGCCGGTTGGTGTGGTCGGCCTCATCACGCCATGGAACTTCCCGATCGCGATCCCCGCATGGAAGCTCGCGCCCGCGCTCGCCTTCGGCAATTGCTGCATTCTCAAACCCGCCGATCTCACGCCCGGCTGTGCGCATGCACTCGTCGCCATTCTGCATGAGGCAGGCGCGCCGGACGGTGTGGTCAACCTGATCATGGGGCGAGGCTCGGTCGTCGGTGACGTGCTCGTCGAGTCCGCCGACATAGACGCGATCAGCTTCACCGGATCCGTCCACACCGGCCGGGGGATAGCTGCGCGCTCCATGCAGACCGGCAAGCGTGTCCAATGCGAGATGGGCGGCAAGAACCCGCTGGTGGTCCTCGATGACGCCGATCTCGACACCGCCGTCTCGGTCGCGCTGAACGGCGCCTTCTTCTCCACCGGCCAGCGGTGCACCGCTTCTTCGCGCCTCGTCGTCGCCGCGGGCATCCACGATGCCTTCGTCGACCGGCTAAGCCGCGATATGCTCGCGCTGCGCGTCGGACACGCGCTCGATCCCGAAACGCAGATCGGCCCGGTGGTCGATGATCGGCAGCTCAAGCAGGATCTGGACTATATCGCGATCGGTCGTGCCGAGGGCGCCGAGCTGTTCGGCGGCAATCGGGTGGAGGGGCGGACCGAAGGCTTCTTCCTGCAACCCGCGCTGCTGGTCGGGACCACCCCGGGCATGCGCGTGAACCAGGAGGAGATATTCGGTCCGGTGGCCTCGGTGATTCGGGTCGCCGACGACGACGAGGCGCTCGCCGTCGCCAATGGCGTGGAGTTCGGCCTGTCCGCCGGCGTCTGCACGACCTCGCTCGCGCGCGCGCGCCGGTTCAAGCGCGATCTCGAGGCCGGAATGGTGATGGTGAACCTGCCGACGGCGGGCGTCGATTATCATGTTCCGTTCGGGGGACGTAAAGGTTCCAGCATCGGTCCGCGCGAGCAAGGCAGCTACGCCCGCCAATTCTACACGATCGTAAAGACCAGCTACGTCGGCTGATCGCTTCCGAGCGACCACCAGACGCAACGGAGTGCCACGTATGAATCTTTCCACGCTCGAGGCAAATTCGACCGAACCCGTGGGCGCTTCCGCGCACCGCAGGGATGGCGGATCGGCGGTGGTCGACGTCCTGAAGGCGGCGGGGATCGACACCATCTTCCTGCTTCACGGGGGGCATATCGATCCGATCCTGCTGGCGGCGGAACGCGAAGGCATCCGGCTGATCGATACGCGCCACGAAGCGGTGACCGGATATGCGGCCGATGCCTATAAGCGGATGACCGGCAAGCTGGCCGTCAGCCTGAGCACCGCCGGCCCCGGCTTCGCGAACGTGATGACCGCTATCACCAGCGCTTGGCTCGATCGTATCCCCGTTCTGTTCATCTCCGGGGCGCCGCCGCTGCGCGACATAGAAAAGAACGTGCTGCAAGGGGGGCTCGATCAGGCTGCGATGGCGCGGCCGGTCACCAAATGGGCCGGTCGTGCAACATCGGCCGAGACCGCCGTCCGGCTGACGGCGCATGCAATCCGCACCGCGCTGTCGGGCGTACCCGGGCCCGTCTATCTCGAATTGCCTATCGACGTCCTCTTCGACGCGGCGCCTCCCTTCTCGGTCGATGGGCTTTCGCTCTCCCGGGCCGCCCAGCCCGCGCCGCAGGCCGGAATCGTGGCGGAGGCGGCCGCTCTGCTCAGCCAGGCCAAGCGCCCCGTCATCATGGCGGGCACCGGGGCCGTGCTGTCGCAATCGGGAAAGGCGCTGGCTGCTTTCGCCGCCCGTGCCGACATTCCGGTCTTCACCAATGTCAAGGCGGCGGGCATCCTGCCGCGCGGCCATCGCTGCGCGTGCGGCACGTTTTCGGATATCGCCCGTTCCAACCTGGCGCCCGACGTAGCGCTTCTGTTCGGCGCCCGCACCGGAATGTACACCGGCGGCGCGACCGGCATCATTCCGGAATCGGCCAAGCTGATCCAGGTCGACGTCGACGAGCGTGAGATGGGGCGCGAACGGCCGGCGGACATCGGCATCGTCGCCGATTGCCTTCTGACCATCGAAGCGCTTGCGGACGCGACGATCGCGTGGCCGTCGCGCCCGGAATTCCTGGCCGAAGCGAAAGCTGCCCGGAACTGGATCGGCCGGCGTTTCGGCAACCTTCCAGGCCGGACGGGCGCGCCGGTGCATCCCTTCCAGGCGGTTGTCGCGCTGCGCGCGGTGATCGACGACGACGTGCTGGTCATCAGCGACGGCGGCGATACGAGCGGATGGTGCGAGATCGGTCTTTCCGATCTTGCCGGGGCGCCCGGCACGTACGCCTCTGTCGGCTACCTCGGCAATTTGGGCATGCATCAGGGATGGGCCATCGCCGCGCAGCTGGCCTTTCCCGACAAGCGTGTCGTCTGCGTCACCGGGGACGGTTCGATCGGTTTCCAGATCATGGAGTTCGACACCTATGTGCGCCACGGCCTGCCGGTCGTCACGATCGTGCTCAACAACGCGGCCTGGGGGATGAGCATCTCCGGCCAGCACGCCATGTGGAAAGACAAGGATTTGGCGGTGCGCCTCAATCCGACCCGATACGATCTCATCGCCGAGGCGTGCGGCGGACATGGCGAGCTGGTGACCGATCCGGCCGAACTGGAAGCGGCCTATCGCCGGGCGCTCGCCTCCGGGAAACCGGCCTGCGTCAATGTGATGATGGAAACCGACGCCAAGATCATGTCGCCGCGCACGGAGGCGATGATCATCGCCATGAGCGGGGATGAAGTCATCATGCCTTACTACGACAATTTGAAGAAATAGCGCTCGCTCGGGAAGGAAAACGATATGGATCTGCAACTAAAGGGGAAGCACGCGCTCGTGTTCGGAGGATCGCGTGGGATCGGTCTTGCCGTCGTCGAGGCCCTGGCGGCGGAAGACGCGCGCGTCAGCTTTTGCGCGCGCAATCCCGATCAGGTGGCGTCGGTGGCCGGCCGATTGCAGGGCGACGGCGCCGACGTGCACGGCGCGGCCGTCGATTTCGCGGATCGCGCCGCAACGGCCGAGTGGATTTCGGCCAGAGCCGAGGCTGGAGGCGTGGATGTCGCGATTTTGTGCGTGAGCGCGCTTGTCCTGGGCGCAACCGCCGATGATTGGGAGAAGGCCCTCGCGATCGACGTCAACGGCACCGTCGGCGCGATTCAGGCTTTACGGCCGCATCTGGAACGATCGGCCGGCCGCCATGGCGATGCGGCGATCGTGCAGATCTCGACCACGGCCGTGACCGAGACCGTCGTCACGTCCGCCTACGGGCCCGCCAAGGCGGCCATTGCCCATTATTGCAAGGCGCTCGCGCGGGAACTCGGCGCGAAGAAGGTGAGGGTCAACACCGTTGCCCCGGGAATGGTCTATTTCGAAGGCGGAGTCTGGCACAAGGTGGAGCAGGCCGCTCCGGATCGCTTTGCGGTCGCGATCGGACGCAATCCCACCGGGCGAATGGGCACACCCAAGGAAGTCGCCGACGCGGTCGTTTTCCTGGCGAGTCCAAGGTCCGGTTACACCACCGGCGCCAATCTCATCGTCGATGGAGCGCTGACCCAAAAGGTCCACTTCTGAGGGTGTCCGGAATTGGCTGATCGGGCCTGGTATTGCCGCAAGGGGGGCGCTCGAAAAGTGAACGGGAACGTCAACGGCTGTCCATCAACATGCGCGGCATCGCCCGACCGAGCCGAAGTCTGCAGATCACAGCGCGCATGACTGAGGAAACATTCGTCTTCATCGTGGGGGGAGGTCCGGTCGGGCTTACGCTCGCTTTGGATCTGGGAAAGCGGGGCGTGCCGGCGATCCTGGTGAACGAATATACCGAGACTGCGCGGCATCCGAAGTGCAATTACGTCAACACGCGCACCATGGAGCATTTTCGTCGCCTGGGCATGGCGCACGAGATCACGGCTGCAGGACTGGCGAGCGATTTTCCCCGGGCGATCGCCTATCGAACGCGATTCTGCGGCTATGAACTTGGCCGCCTTTCCTTGTCCTTTCTGGCGCTGAAGGAATGGCCCGGTCCTGAATATCCTCTCAACATTTCACAGATCGTCGTCGAACCGATCCTGAAGAAGCACGCCGAAGCGATGTCGAGCGTCAGCATCAGGTTTGGCTGGCGGGCGATTTCCCTGAAGCAGCAGGAGGAGGGCATCGAAGCGACGATCGAAAATGTCGGCACTGGCGAGCGGCGTACGGTGCGCGCCCGCTATGCCGTGGGGTGCGACGGTTCGCGCAGCATGGCGCGGGACGCGATCGGGACGGGCATGTCGGGCGAAGACGGCTCTGCGGTTCGCAACTTCGTCTCGGGCACGATGCTCGCCTATTTCTTCCGGTCTGAAGCCTTGCTGGCGCGCGCCGGTCACGAGCCGTCGATCATGACCTGGATCATCAACCATGATGCTCGCGGATATATCATGTCCCAGAATGGACGCGACCGGTTCGTCGCGCATTTTCAGGTTCCCGCGGGCGTGGACTGGCAGAGCCTCGACAGCGCCGACGTGCTGGACCGGATGCTCGGGCCGGGGGTCGACTATAGCATCATTTCCCAGGGCCCGTGGACGGGCGGGCTTGCGCTCCTCGCCGACAAATATGCGCGGGACGACATATTCTTGGCTGGCGACGCGGCCCATCTCTATACTCCGCTCGGTGGGTTCGGCCTGAACACCGGGGTTGGAGACGCGATCAATCTAGGCTGGAAATTGGCGGCCGTTCATGACGGCTGGGGCGGATCCAGGCTGCTCGAATCCTACGAGGCCGAGCGCCGGCCGATCGGCGAGCGGAATTCGCGTATCGGCATCCAATGCGCGGCACGCAAGGACCATTGGACCATTCCTGCGGATATCAACGAGGACACGCCTGAAGCGGAGGCCAAGCGGAAGGCGCTTGGCGCACATATCGAAGTGGACGATCGCGAGGAATATGCCACGATCGGAGTCCAGCTGGGCGAGCGCTACGTTTCTCCGATCATCTGCTCCGATCCGCTGGAGACGCCGGCTTCGGATCCATGGGACCATTATATCCCCTCCGACTCGGCCGGGTCTCGTGCGCCCCATTTCAACTTGCCCGACGGACGGTCCTTGTACGACGCGCTGGGCAATGGGTTCACGCTCATGGTCTTTGGAACTGCCGATAGTTCGCCGCTCGAGCGCGCCGCGGAGGATCGCGGCGTTCCGATGAAGGTCGTCCGGCTCTCGGAGCGGCCGGCGGACTATCGCCACGACCTGGTTCTGGTCCGTTCCGACCATCACATCGCCTGGTCCGGCGATTGCCCGCCATCCAATAGCCTCGATCTGATCGACCGGGTCAGGGGCGCACCGGCGTGACGATGGAGCATGCCGAAGCTGCCGATATCGCTCGGTTCGGAGGGCCGGACGTGCCGCCGTCATTCTTCTTTGTCGCCGCTGCCCTCACGGCGGCGGCCTTCGTTCCGATCATCTCAGCACAAGCGAAAGCGGAACAACCGATTGTCGCGAGCGGCTGAATCCTGCTTCGACCGATCGTCAGCGCCGGTCAGCGGCTTCTCATTCGTGCGGCTGCCCTTTGTTGCTGATGGCGGTATCGCTCCAGCCGAAATCCACATCGGCGATCGGGCAGTGCGCCGCAGCGTGCGCCCGCTCCGCATCCACTCCCAGCACACGCAGCTGCATTTCGGCGACACGGGATCCCGTTTCCGGGCCGGACTTCCCGCTCAGTCGCGCGCGCGCGGCTCCGAACAGCATCGAACTGAGAATGTAGAGCGTGAAATCATCCTCATGGCTGAAGTGACCGCTTTCATGGCCGATGTGCACGGTGTTGCCGATGTAGCGATAGATTCGCGGGCGCAGTCCGGGCAAATAATCGATCGACCGCAGAACAGCCCAGGCCCAGGTCGGATGGCCGTAGGCAATGTCCAGAAATCGTCGCGTTCCGGCGGCCAGGCGCACAATGATATCGTCTTCCGCTTGGCCAGCCAAGTTGATCTTGGCGGCGATCTGCTCCATGATATTGATCGCTGTCTCCGCGATAATCTCCGCCCGATCCTTGAAATGATTGTAGAACGTACCGCTCGCCAGACCGGCGGTGGCGGTTATTTCCACAATGGTCGCATTATCGGCACCGCCATTGGCGATCAATTCGGCGGTCGCGTCAATCAAGCGGGCCCGGGTGCGTTCCCGCTTTCCCTTGCCCCGGGTCTGAGCGGCGAACGTCCGTTGCGAAGCCTGCGTCGGCAGGACGTAGGGAGACGGGGTATAGTTGGTACGGTCTTCGGGGGGTGCATCAGGTTTTACTGTTTCCATGTGCCAGCTATACCGCCAACAACTGGGTCTACCAAGAGGTGTCGTAGGCGACCGGAGCAGAATATATGTCGGTGCCGCGAAAAGAGAGCGCCGTATCCACGTAGAATATCGGGGTCAGGGTCCAGGCAGAGGCCTTCATATCACCGACAATAGGAGGAGAGAGCAGGGTGATGCTCAAAACAGGTGTGCATGAAATGCGGCCGACCGGCGCGCTGCGATGATCCTTATCCACGGTGGCGCAGGGTTTGTAGGTCAGCACGTCGCGAAGGCATTGCTATCCCGAGGCCAACAGGTAATCGTAACTTCTTTACATCAAAGCGCGCCGCCTCCGCTGCTTCGAGATGAAATAGACGCGGGAAACGCGCATGTCGAAAAGGTCGACGTGACCGATCCGTTTGCCGTCATGGCCGTTACCGCGAAATATCGTCCGCGCATAGTCATAGACCTTACCGGCCACTCGCCAAAGGTGCTGGAACCAGGCCGGGACGTCCTGTTTCGTACCGGTGCGCTCGTCAATGTCCTGGAGGCGGCGCGACTGAACCGTGTCGATCGGGTGGTGCTGATGAGCTCGATGGACGTATATTGGGGGTTGGCGTTGGATCATGTGCCGTTCCGCGAAGACGCCACCGTCCCGCTTCTCGAACAGGACGATCATTTTATCGTTCAATCCTGGGCAAAGAAGGCCCTGGAGGTCATCGGCAACCTATATCGAAAGCAGCACGGCATGGATGTCGTGTTCGTGCGTGCCAGCGGGATTTATGGACCTTTGTATCGGACGTTTCGCCATGTCCCGACCAGGTTCGCAAGATCCGCTGCGAAGGATCTTGCGGATTTCGCGCCCGAGCAGGGCGGCATGCCGTTTGCGGAAGATGGCTATGATCTGGTCTATGTGAAGGACGTGGCCGAAGGCTTCGCGCTCGTCGCGCTATCCATGGCGCTTCGCTATCCGGTCTACAACATCGGCAGCGGCCAGGCTGCGACCAACCAAGCCTTTGCGGATGCCGTTTCCGAAGCTGCGCCTGGATTTTCCATTCGGCTCCGATCGCGTTCCGATCCCAAGCAAGCGAACGAGCCGCATAACCCGATGAATGGTCTTCTGCTGGATATTTCCCGTGCTCGGCAGGAACTGGGATACGTCCCTCGATATTCCGTCCGCGAGGCAATGGCGGAATATGTCGATTGGTTGCGCGTGCACGAGCGATAGTTCGATTCGTCATCGATATGCGCCTTGGTCGTCCTGTCGAATGGCTTTCCCGATCGCTGCAGCCCCTCAGCATCACCGTGAAAAAACAAATATGAAATAATCGTCAAATTTGGTTTGATCCTTCACTATGCTGCGGTTAAAACCCATTCGGTTCCCACTGGAATTCCAGGGGGTGTGCTTGGGGACGCGCCCTGAGACGGCCAGTCGCTGCGATATCCGGTCAGCTGCTCGCCACGCCAACGGTCGCGTTGCGTGAGATAAGAGGATGCAGGGAGGGCGCTATGAAGGTTTCCGCAAAGCTGAGGCTTATGGTGTGCACCGCGGTGGGGGCGTGGGCGGCGTCGCCGGTTCACGCGCAGACGGTCGATGCCGGTTCCGACGCGTCTGCGCGGCAAGGCGCGGCCGGCGAAGAGATCATCGTTACCGCGCAAAAGCGTTCGCAGCGGTTGATCGACGTGCCGCTTTCGATCACGGCGGCATCGGGTGAGCAGCTTGCGAAAGCCGGTGTGGTTTCGCCGGTTGATCTGGGCAAGGTCGTGCCGGGATTCAGCTACCAGCCCAGCAATTACGGCCCGCCGGTCTTTTCCATTCGAGGAATAGGTTTCTTCGACAATACGCTGGCGGTTTCTCCGACCGTGACGGTGTATGTCGACCAGGTCCCGCTGCCCTATCTTGCCATGGCGAACGGCGCTACGCTGGACCTCGAACGCGTCGAAGTGCTCAAGGGGCCGCAAGGGACGTTGTTCGGCCAGAATTCTACCGGCGGCGCGATCAACTTCATCGCGGCTAAGCCGACCAAGGAATGGTCGTTCGGCGGAAGCGCGGAATATGCGCGTTTCGGCCAGGTCAGTGTCGGGGGCTTCGTCGGCGGGCCGCTTTCGAAGACGTTGGGCGTGCGGCTGGCGGCCCGGACGGAGCAGGGCGGCGCATGGCAGGAAAGCCTCACGCGCCCGGGTGACAAGCTCGGCGACCGCGATTTCACGACCGGCCGGTTGCTTCTCGACTGGAATCCTACCGATGCCGCGCGTTTGGAGTTCAGCGCCAATGGCTGGATCGACAAGAGCGAAACCCAGGCGTCGCAATATTTGAGCTATTCCCCCACTCGGCCGGTCGCGGCCGGTGGTTTCACCGAACAGGAGGCTCCTCTTCTCGCGGCGCCTCGAGCGCCCCGAGACAATCGCCTGGCTGACTGGGACGCCAATGCGGACCTGAAAAGGGACAATAAATTCTTTCAGTTTTCGCTGCGCGGCGAATTCGACCTGTCGGACGCCGTGACGTTGACGTCCATCTCGGCCTACTCCCACCTCGACAATTTCAATCCGGTCGACGGCGACGGAACAGCTTTCACGAATTTCCTGATCGTGGCCGTAGGGAAAATCGATAGCTATTCGCAGGAAGTACGCCTGTCCGGAGAAACCGGAAAGCTGAAATGGATGGTCGGAGGAAACTACGGCTATGATGACACAAAAGAGAGAACGAATCTCCATTTTATAGCAAGCAACAGCGGTGTCGGGCCTTTTCGGTACTTCAGTATCTACAACATCAACGACGTCACTGCCGAAACCGTTTCGGCATTCGGCAGCCTGGACTACCGGTTGAGCGACACGTTGCTGCTTCAGGCCTCGGCGCGGTACACAGACAGCGAGCGAAAAGGGAAGGGCTGCCTGCAAGACGTCGGCGACGGGGCGCTTGCGAGGGCTTTCAGCCTCGTTTCGATCACTCCCATTCTGCCCGGGCAGTGCATTACATTCGCAAGTTCGGTGCCTCCCGGGCCGCCGCCCTTTACCCCCGTGGGGGGATTGGTCTCCAAATCGCTGAAAGAGGACAATCTATCGTGGCGCGCGAACCTGAGTTGGCAGCCCAACAGCGATGTTCATGTCTACGCCAATGTCACCAAGGGCTATAAATCGGGCTCCTTCTCGATCCTGCCGCTGGTGTTCAGCAGTCAGTATAATCCGGTGCCGCAGGAATCGGTGCTGGCGTATGAGGCCGGCTTCAAACTCGCGCTGGCGGAGCGCGCCTTGCAGCTCTCCGGCGCGGTCTTTTATTATGACTATACCGACAAACAGATCCTAGGATACGTTCCGACCTCCTTCGGAAATCTGCCGGGACTGGTCACGGTGCCGAAGTCGCGGGTCGTCGGGGCCGAATTGAACCTGAATTGGCGGCCGATCGAAGGGTTGACCTTCAATGGTGGCGTCACCCACGTGGACTCCAAGGTCCGCCGCTCGTACGTTACGGCGGATCCCTTCTCGAACCCTATCGATATCAAGGGCTATCCGTTTCCCATCACGCCTAAATGGCAGGCGTCGGGCGATGCCGAATATGAATTCCCGGTGTCGGATGCCCTCAAGGCTTATGTTGGCACCAACATCACTTATCGCAGCAGCACACCGGCTACGTTCGGTGGGGGCCCCCAATTCACCTTGCCGGACTATACCCTCGTTGATCTGCGCGCCGGTATTCAAGACGCCACCGGCAAATGGCGCGCCGAAATCTGGGGGCGCAACGTCTTCGACACCTTTTACGCGATCAACGCCCATCACATCGTCGATACTGTAAATCGTATAACCGGCAGGCCTGCGACTTACGGCATCACAGTGAGCTTCCATTATTGATCGGCATCACAATTTACCGGAATGAAGATCAGCCGGTAACGGCAGGAGCCGGGCGCTGTGTCCGATCCGGTGCGCAGGGGGTTAAATGGCGTTGAAGTGCCCTTCCGACTGGAAGGCGCGCCGTTCCATGACGGCGCCTCGGTTGGCGGCCGGTCTTCACATCTGCGCGGGCATGAAGCTTGCCCGGATGGAGATGGAGGCGTTGCTGGAGGCCCTCGTTCAACGCGTGGGCCGGATCACCCGGCGTTTTGAGGATCAGGAAAGGCTAGCGCTATGTCAGAACGAGC
>DATFHP010000025.1:0-11942 GCA_035248285.1 Allosphingosinicella sp.
AGACGCTGCTTTCCCATAAGAAGGATTGTCCATGAGCAAAGGCCAGAAGAGGGCCGCCGACAGTCTGTCGGTGGTCTTGGCGAGCGATGGCGCAACGAGCGCGGTCCTCGGCAAGGTCGGCATAGACCAGACTACGCCGGGAACAACGAATTTGGTCTATTCGAGGCCTGCCGGCACGGAATACGAAACTGTCGCCGCCTCCCAGACCGCCCAGGCCCTTGGCGCGACGGGAGCGGCCGGCGATTTTCTGAGCCATGTCATCATCCAGCCCGTCACCACGGCGCCCGGAACGGTGACGATCCTCGACAATGCGACGGTCATCTTCACCTTCACCACCGGCGCGCTCGGAGACCTGCGGCCGATCGTGGTTCCGATCAACGCCGTCAGCGTCTCGGGCGCGTGGAAGATCACGACCGGGGCTAATGTAACAGCCACCGCTTTTGGTGATTTCACCTGATGCTGTTCCGGGATATTCTGCTGACGGCAGCAGCGAGCGTCTCGGCTGGGCTTGCTTTTGTTCCAGACCAAACAGGCAAAGTCCTAGCGCTCTCAACCCGCAACATCACACCCGGCTATGTCTCCAAGGCGTTTGACGTAAAGCGCTCCTCGGACGGCACGACGGCCTCGATCTATTACCTACCCAACGGCGATCTGGATGTCGCGACGGCGCGAGCCTTTCGGGGGACGGCCTCGGTTTCCGGCGTCGAGCCCAAGCTGTGGGTGACGAAGTGGTACAATCAAAACGGGACAGGCGATCCGACGCCGGTCATCGCCGATGTTGTCGAGCTGGTTCTTGACGGCCCTGGCGGGAAGCCCTGCCTCGGCTTCTATCGCTCGACTGCCCTTTCTGTAGCGCTGGATTCCTCGCTTCAGGCCAATGGCGCCGACCATACGATTATCGCCGTTGCCGCGACCAGCGACGGAACGCAGGCGACTGCAGCTCATATCATGAGTTCCTACGGCGCGGATGCCGTTGGTTGGGGGCTGTGGAGCGGCGGCAGCAGTGCCAGTGGCAAGCTCCAATATTATTCGAACACCAAGGGCGGGGCATCGTCGGCAACGACGACGACAACTGTCGACGGCTTTCAACAAAGCTACATCGTAACGCGAACCAGTGGCGCCATCGCATTCTACCTCAATGGCGCGGCCGATGGCACGGCAACCGGCCACGGCAACGGATCGTCTACCGGAACGCTGCGGATCGGCGGGCAGTATGACAACGCACTGACCTCTCGGTCGCGGATGCTTCTGTCCGAAATCATCATCTACAATCGGGCGATCTCAGCGGCTGAAATCGCATCGATCAGTGCCAACCATGCCAGCTATTACGGGACGAAGACACCGACCGCGACACCGGCAGCGAGCGAGGGCGCGTCGGGGCTCAAGTTCATCACCAACGGGCGGGTTTCGCTCGGGAATAATTTCCTGTTCACGACCGCAAGCACTTGGTCAACGCGGACGCCGATCAGAATGCGTGGCCGGCCCAATCTCGTCGGGTCAGGCGCAACGAACGATTACGCTTCGATCATCTGGTCGAGCGCCGCTTCCTCGCCTTACCCTTGTCATGAGTTGTGGATTGACCATCGGGGCCTTTTGCGCGTCCGGATCATCAACAATATAGCAACATCATTTCTGGGTGTCGTTGGCTCGATCAATATCGTGGACGACGCCGATCATGTCGTCTGGGCGACTTACGACGGCAGCGGCGCGGCGGCAGGCGTGAAACTCTACGTCGATGGTGTTTTGGACACGAACACCATCGTTGAGAGTGATAGCCTGGCCGGTAATTCGACAACCAGCCCCGGCCCGATGCTGATCGGCAATCAGACCGGGTTCACGGCGGGATTCTTCCACCGCGGCGCGATGTCGCATCACCAGTTTCATAACGTCGTGCGAGACGCTTCGTATATCGCTCAATATGGAGTGATCGGCTCGATTCCCGCGCTTCCCGACGCGAATATCATCGGGAATTATCCGATGGACGAGGGCTCGGGAACGACCGTGGACGATACCAGCCTGTCGGATTTCAACGGCACGCTGACAACGGCGACCTGGCTCTAATGCGCCTCACCCCTCCCGGCGATGCGAAGCCGGGCAGGCGGCTTAAACTGAATTTCCCAGTCTGAATCCAACGAATTGCAGCCGCCGATCCTCAGTTGGGGAGGCGCTGCCATGCCGCCGCCGGGCACCGGGCGAAGAGAACCTGCCGCCGAGGGTTAACGGGCGTTGTGGGAGCTAACATGGAACAGGAAAGTCTGGACAAAATCCTTGAAGGACCGGCGGAATCTCCGCCTGAAGCAACCGAGCAGCCCGAGACGCTATCCGAACAGGTACAGCGTGAGCGGGACGAGCGTGGGCGTTTCACGTCGAGCAAGGATGAGGGCGGGGAGGTAAAACCTCCCGAGCAGGCACCCCCTGCACAAGCTGCGCCGCCAGCAGCCGAACAGCCAACCGTTCCTCGTGCAGCTCTTGAGGATGAGCGACGTAAACGGCAAGAGCTGGAAGCGAGGCTCCAGTCCATGGAGCAGCAATTCCGGCAGCCGGCCGAGACTGAGGCGCCGGACTTCTGGGAGGACCCGAACGCTGTCATCAGCAATCAGGTTGCCACAGCGGTTCAGGCGGCGCTTCAGGGTTGGGAAATGAAACAGATGCAGGCCGAGGCCGACAGGTCCGAAGCCGCCGCAAAAGCCAAATATCCCGACTATGAAGACGCCTTCGCCAAGTTCAGGGAACAGGTCCAGTTCAATCCGGGCCTGATCAATGAGCTTCAGATGGCGGCGGACAAGGCAGAATTTGCGTACCGGCGAGGCAAGCAGGCGCTCGAATTGTCGCAAGTCGGCGATCTCGACGCCCTGAAGGCCCAGATTCGGGCGCAAGTGGAGGCGGAGCTCCGTGCTTCGGCTCCCGTCGTAGACATCCCAACGACAACCGCCGGACAGAGGAGCGTCAGCGATCGAGGCGGGCCCGCATGGGCCGGTCCTCAGCCGCTGAGCGCGATCCTGTCCTAACTCACGGCCCACGTCGCGAGACGTCGGCTTTCTCCCCGCTTCGCCGCGGGTAACCAAGAAAGACACTTTTCCCCATGGCAGACACAGTGACCGCAACTGGGCTTCGCGCCCAGCAGTGGGACGATAAGTTTTTCGTCCAATACATCCAGGAAGGCCCGTTCAAGCCGCTTTACGGCACGGACGAGGCTTCCATCATCCAGCTCAAGGAAAACCTCAGTAAGGGAACGGGCGACTCCATCTCCATTGCTCTGGTCAACCGGCTGACCAACCAGCCCACCACGGGTACCAACGTCCTTGAAGGCAACGAAGAGGATTTGGCGTCCCGGTCGATGCGCATCTACATCGACAAGGTCCGCAATGCCGTTCGCATCGCGGAGATGGAGGAGATCAAATCCGCCATCGACCTTCGCGATGCGGCGCGATCGACTTTGATGACCTGGGCGCTGGAATATACCCGCGATCAGTTCATCACGAACCTCTCGTGGCTCAACACCGTTCCGTTCCTCAGCCGCACGGCCGCGATCGCGGACGAATGGCTGGTGGACAATGCGGACCGCACCGTCTTCGGCGCCTATTCTGCCGGCGGCTCTGCGGGCGGTACGGATATGTCGGCCGATCTTGCGCAGCTCGATACGACCAACGACCTGTTCAACGCCACGGCGCTTGACCAGATGATCCTTCGGGCCAAGCTGTGCAATCCCAAGATCAGGCCGGTGAGGGACACGAAGGACGGCAAGCGGTATTATACCGTCCTCGCCAACCCGAATGCCTTCAAGAACCTGCGGGACAGCATCGACACCGAGGTTCTGGCGCTTACCTCCGTCCAGGCCGAGGGAGCAAAGCTATTCGAGGGCGGCGACATCTTCTGGAACGGCGCGATCGTCAAGGAAGTGGACGACATCCCGGTCTATCCTAACATCGGGTCGGGCGGAACGGCGGAGGTCACGCCTGTCTACCTTCTGGGTGCTCAGGCACTGGCGATGGTCCACGGCAAGCGGTTCAAGTCGATGACCAAGGAATTCGATTACGGCGACAAGTTCGGCGTCGCGATCGAGGCCATCATGGGCATTCGCAAGATCCAGTTCGGTACGGGCACCGGCGACACCGATGACCTGAAGGACAACGGCGTTGTGACCGGCTTCTTTGCCACGACCGGCGTTTCGACCGCCAACGGCGTCAATGCTTCGACGGGTACGGCCGCCGAACTTCCCTAATCTCGAATTGAAAGGATAGCCTATCATG
Source organism: Allosphingosinicella sp. (assembly GCA_035248285.1). GTDB lineage: Bacteria > Pseudomonadota > Alphaproteobacteria > Sphingomonadales > Sphingomonadaceae > Allosphingosinicella. Next base: position 4,251 of record DATFHP010000025.1, read on the forward strand.
GCCACTTTGATCGGACCTCGTGCCGTCGCCAGTTTCCCGGTTGGCGGTGCGATTTCGGCCCCAGGACTGAATGTCGCGTGGGGTTATTACAACGCCACATCCGCGCTCGCCCAGAACGACGTGATCCATTTTTGTCGCCTCCCGAAAGGGGCGACGGTGGTCATGGGTTGGTTCCAGGCCGCCGACATCGATACGGGCACGGAAGCGCTCGACATCGATATCGGTTGGCTGGCGAACGGTACGGACGCCGCCGACACGGACGGTTTCGGCAACTTCGGCACGCTCGATGGCGACGCGGTGTCGATGTTCCGTCCGGTGGCGGGCATCTATTATCCGTTCATCAACATCATCCAGGACAGCGGCTACAAGACCTTTGCGGCGGAAACCATCGTCGCCGGCCTCGTCAATACGGCGGCCAATGCCGGCGGCACGGGTATGCTGAAGGTGGTCTGTCACTATGTGATGGGCGGTGTCGCCACTCCGTAATGCGTGCCGGGCGGGGGTCTTCCGAGGCTCCCGCCCCTGCTCGAGCAACATCGCGACCGGAGAATAAAAATGAAGTTCCGATTCACAGGCCGGTACACCAACGGCCATACGTCCATCAACGTGGGCGGCTCAGACGAGGCGGGCGGCGTCACATTTCATGGCGACGAGCCCGCCGAGGTCAAAAACGAGGGCCTGATCGAGCGCCTGTCCAAGCACCCCGAGTTCGAGGCTGTCGGCAAGCTGCCGCAGCTCGATCACGACGGCGACGGCGCGCCTGGCGGCAGCACGGCACCAGACGGCGACAAGGAAGCCATGAAGGCGCTGCGCGAGGAATATGAATTCAAGATGGGCAAGAAGGCGTTCCCCGGTTGGGATGAGGCCACCCTGCGCGAGAAAATGGCCGCCGCATGACCATTACGTGCGCAAACATCATCACCTACGCCATGCGCCAGACAAAGGTGCTCGGCTCTGGCAAGAATACGACAGCGGCTGAACTGTCGGATGGCATGGTCGCGCTTCAGTCCTTCTACGATCTCATGGTCGCGGATGGCTTGTTCGGGCGTCTCACGGACAAGTACAAGACCGATGACTATGAGGCGGCCGAATTCGAGCGGGTGACGGCACCATCGGGTGTGTCGATCACCTTTCCATCGACCCTGAGCGACGATATCGAGGGAGGATCGAGGCCGCCGCGCGATCTCGCGATCATCGAAACCATCGTCAACGGCGTCCGTGTGGTCAAGATATGGGACCGTACCGCCTGGGTCGAATTGACCAATCTTGCCAGCATTGACGAGGCTCCGCTATCCGGGCGCGGGGCGTGGGCATTGGGGGCCGCTTTCGCGATCTCCGGCACGTTCATCGCAATGTTCGGCGAGGGTGCCGACATCACGCCTTCCGTCGCCGCGCTGGGGCGAAGGTTTATGGGCTCGCTCTCCGGGAAACAGACGACGCAGGACGGCCGCAAGGTGGCCTATTACTGATGCCGCAGATCGTCCTGGCTTCGGAATCCTTCAGCAGCGTATTGGGGTCTTTAACGCCGACGCGGCTGGTCAATTTCTTCGCCGAGGCATCGGCGACCGATGAAGACGGGGTGGTGCTTCAGTCCCGACCCGGTCTCACCAGCTTCGACGAATGGGGCGTCGGCCCGACCCGCGCTGCGATGCAGACGCCAGGCACGTTCGGCGGAGACAAGTTCACGATTTCCGGGCTCTATCTTTACCGAGAAGGTGCTCAGATCGGGACCATCCTTGGCACGGGGCCGGTATCGTGGGCGATGTCAGATTCCGCGCTTGTGCTGACCCGTGGAACCCACGTCTATTCGTACAACGGGATCGACCTTGAGGCCATCGCCTTTCCCGAAGGGGCTGACTGCGCCGCCGTTGCCTGCCTCGACAATCTGTTCTTCTTCGTGCGCGCCGGCACGACCGAATTCTACTGGAACGACATCAACGAGGATGAACGGACGATCGATCCGCTGTCGTTTGCCAGCGCCGAACTCTCACCCGATCATCTGATCGACGTGCGCACCGTCCTGGGACAGCTCATCCTGATCGGTACGGACACGATCGAGACATGGTTTCCTTCCAGAAATCCGGATTTGCCCGTCACGCGCGTGGATCAGCGCATGTTTTCAGTTGGAGCAAGGGCTCCGGGGTCGGTTGCACAGCTCGGCGACATCATCCCATTCGTGGGGTCGAACGGCAAGGTCTACAAGCTCTCGGCCGGATTGGAGCCGATCAGCAACCCAGGAATCGAACGCAAGATCGCGTCCTCAGTCGATTGTCTCACCTTCGCCTTCACCTGGGGCGGGCATGCCTTCTTCTGCGTCAAGCTCGACGACGAATGCAAAGCCTTCGATTTTTCGACCGGGAAATGGACGGTGTTCGCCACGTATGGACATGCCAGTTGGCGGCCGATGTGCGCGCTCAATATCGGCGCGGACGTTTATTTCGGCGACGACACGGACGGTAATATCTGGACATTCGGGGACCTGTTCACCGATGACGGGCAGGCGCTTGAGGGCTATTTCACCGCGTTCTTCGGCATTCCCGGTGGCTCACAGAGCGTCGATAAGCTGGAGGTTCGCGGCAACACGGGCCAGACGATCCCGCTTTCGGGCGACGATGCGGACCCGCAATTGGAAATGCGGACATCCAACGATGCGGGGCAGACATTCGACGATTGGATCGACACTTCGTTCGGGCAGCAGGGACAATATCGGACGACGGCTGAATATCGGCGGCTCGGGTCATACGAAGCGCCCGGGTTCATGGCCGAGTTCAGGGTGACGGATCAGACGCCGCGACGAATCTCGTCCGTATGGATCAATGAGCTGGGTGGAGGCCGGTCGCGATGACCCTCAAGCTCGACCGGCTTCCGCCCTACAACTTCGCGACCATCCAGGATTTCCAGAATTTCTACACCGCCAATTTGACGATCTGGTGGCAGAAGACGGCCGAGGCGGTCGAAACCCATGAACTGGTACAGGAAGGGCTGATTTCCAGCCTCCAGACCACAACGGGCGAATTGACGATCGCGCAGGAGCAACTGGAAGCGACACAGATCGCGCAGGCCAACACGACCACGGTCCTGACGGAGACGATCGCGGATGTCGTGGCGGCTCAGGCGGCGGCCGACACCGCGCAGGGCACCGCCGACACCGCGAACGCGAGCCTTGCGAATGTCAATGCCGCGGCAACCTATTCGGCCACTGGCATCGATCTGGTTCCGGGTGCGGTCTACAAAATCAACGCGGTTCAGGTCATGGGACCTCGCATCACGGGATGGGGTACGCCGTCTGGGACGCTCACGAGAACGACATTCGCGGCCTATGCCGGACAGACGGTCAGCAATCCGCCCACTCAAGCCCAGGTGCAAGCGATCGACGATCATTTGAAGATCGTGAGCGAGCGGTTGGCTGCGCTCATCACCGATGACATCGCGCAGGGGTCCAAAGGGGCGTGATAAGACGCGCTACGATGATTGACGCTGAACAGGTCAGCGCGGCAGTGGGAGCGGACTTTTCTGAAGTGCTTTCCGAACCGCTTCATGTCTGCCTGACCGAAGGCGCGAGCGGGGCTGTATTCATGTGGCGGGGGCCGCAGACCTATGAGGTCCACCTGTTCTTTGCCGTCCATGGCCGAGAGGCGATCGACCTGTTTCAGAGAATGATGGATCTGATGCGGGTGATTTACGACGCCAAGCATTTCTGGGCGCTGGTTCCCATCGCAAGCCGGCACGTCCGCTGGTTTGCCCGCAGGGTCGGTTGGAAATCACAGGGTTTGGTCGAGACGCGACACGGAATGAATGAACTTTTTACGGAGAATAGCGGATGCCGCCACTAGCAATCGCCGCCGGCATCGGCGCCGCCGCATCGATTGGCGGAGCCGCGCTCAGCAGTCACGCCGCGAACAAGGCTGCGAACAAGGCCGCTGCCGCGCAGACGCAGGCCGCCCAGATCAACGCCGATCTCTACAAGGACATCTATAGCCAGAACAAGACGCTGCTCGCACCCTATGTTGACCTAGGGGTTCCTGCGGGGCAGAAGCTCAGCGGCCTGATCGGCCAGGGACCGTTCGGTTCCACGATCACGTCCCAGGTTCCCGGCTCGGCCCTCAACCCCGGATCGTTCGACGACTTCAAGAACTCGACCAACTACAACTGGGCCTTGAATGAGGGTCTGCGCGGGGTCAACACTGCCAAATGGGCCGGCGGATCGCTTCACAGTGGCGATACGCTCAAGTCTCTGATCGGATATGCGGGAAACAAGGCCGCCGACACCTACGGGCAGTACATCAGCCAGCTCGGCGACTATCTGAAGTATAACGACGCTTTCAACATCGGTGAGCGCGCCTATTCCACGGATCAGTACAACACGAATGTCGGCAATCTGTTCAATCTTCTGAACACCGGCGCAGGCGCTGCATCGGCGACGGCCGGCGTCGGGACCAATTTCGCGAACCAGACCGCCAGCGCCAACAATCAGGCCGCCAATGCGCAGCAGCAGGCCGCGCTTCTCTCGGGCATCAACAAAAGCAACATGTATTCCAACATCGGAGGGACTCTGGCCAACTTGCTGGGCGGCATCAAGTTCGGTGGCGGCGGTGGTGGACTACCCAACGTGCTGGGCATGTGATGACCGTCGAGGAGGAAATCGCCAGGCTGGAGCGCCTGATCGCGCTTCGTAGCGGGGTCGGCGGCTATGCCAGGAACGTCGAAGCGATGAAGGCCCGGCTGAAGGAGCTTCAGAATGAATGACGGGCTTTGGGAGCTTCTCGCCGCAAGCAGCGCCAATGTGGGGCCGTCCATTCGGCAGGGATTCCAGCAGGGGCAGGAACGGCGCGCATTGGGCGATTATGCGAAGAACCCGAACGATCCGCAAAGTCTTGCCGCTCTGATGACACTGAATCCCGAACTCGGAATGCAGGCCGAAGATCGCAACACCCAGCGCCAAGCCGCCGCACGGCAGCAAAGGGCGGCGGAACTGGCGCAGGCGCGAGAACAGATCACCATTACCGACAGATTGCTTTCCGGGGTCACGGACGAAAACTCGTTCCAGGCCGCACGCAGGGAGGCCGAGGGGCTTGGCATCGACGTTTCACAAGTGCCGCCCAGCTATGACCCGAGGTGGGTTGCGGAAACCCATGCCCAGGCGCGCGCGCTTTCGGAGCGGATAGACCGGGAACTCATGGCCGTCGCGCCGGGAACATCGGTGATCGATAAGCGGACTGGAAAGCCGGTATATACCAATCCCGATCGTCCCCGCCTGATCCCAACCCAGCCCGGCGGCGGCGTGTTCAACGCAGATACGGGGGATTGGGCTGTGCGACCGGACGGAGTGCCGGGCAGTATGCCGCATCAAGATATAAACACGGGCGAAACTAAGGCAGTCAATCCGCAGACTGGCGAGACGCTGCGCTACAACCCGAAAACCAACCAATGGGAGTCGATGGGAGGCGCGTCGGGCAACACCCCGGCGCCGACGTTTCCCTAGCTTATCGTCGGCCGTCGAAGCACAGGAAAGCGGCGGCAGGGCCGGTATAGCGGGTCCGCAAACGCCTTACGGGCAGGCGCACGGCCTGATGCAGGTTCAGGACGCCACCGGGCAGGAAATGGCTCAGAAGCTGGGCCTGCCGTGGCGGCCTGATTTGATGCGCGGGACGGATCAGGCATCGGCCGATTACCAGCGGGCGATCGGCAATGCCTATCTCCGTGAAGGCATCGATAAGACCGGCTCCACGCTTGGCGGGCTCATGTATTACCATGGCGGACCCAATCGTCGGTATTGGGGGCCAAAAACGCGCGCGTATGCGGCTGAGGTTCTAAGGAGGATTCGTTAATGGCAGTTCCGCCCCCTCCGCCCGGTTTCCAGATCGTCACGCAGCCAACTGGGCCACGTCCTGCGATAGCTGGGCCGCCAAGGCTTCCCACACCACAAACGCCGGCTCAGGCCGCATATGACGAGCAGCAGGCGAAGAACGCGCAACTGGAAGGAGATTTGAAGCGTCTCCAGATCGCGGAAGCCCAGCGCAACGCGACTGAGGATGCCGACAAACGCGCGAAGGTGCAGGATCAGCGCGAGCTCGCCAAGGGACATATGCTGCGCATCATATCGAATCTCGACCGCTCGGCTGTCGATGCCAACGATAACGGTGGCTGGGGCGAAACCGGCACGTCCGGATGGTTGATGAGGAAGGTCGGCCCGGCTGGAACGGCCGGTTACGATTTGAAGCGCAACCTCGATCTGCCGGGCGCGATAACCGCGATCGACAATCTGATGGAGATGCGCCGCAACAGCCCAACGGGCGGAGCGATGGGAAACGTGTCCGACAAGGACATGCAGCTCATGAAGGATTTGCTCGGCATCATCGACCCGGATCAGAGCCACGGAACCTTCATGCTGAACATGGCCGAGGCCAAGAGGGAGGTAATGAAGAATCTGGCCAAAATAGACCCGAAGGCGGTGGCGCAATACATGCGCAGCAACCCGCGTGGCGTCTGGATGGGCCGGGACGGCGGGTGGAAGATCGGCACATATCGCAACGATCCTGCGCCCAGTTCCGATGTTGACGCCATCCTGAAAAAGTACGGCATGTAATGGCCACCCGGGAGCAGCTTGAGGAGGCTATTCGCCGCGCCGACAGGGCCGGGGATGCCGATAGTGTGAGGAAGTTGGGCGCGGCGCTGCGTTCGATGAACACGCAGCCGACCGCTCCAAAACCCAAAAGTGTAGGCCGCCAGCTTCTCGACAATACGATAAACGACGTTGCAGGGCTGGCTCAGGGCAGGGCCTCCATGCTTGATCTCCTTGCTACCGGCGCCGGCAAGTTCATGAGCGCCCCCGTAACATTGGGTGCCATGATAGCGGAGGGAACGGGTCACTCTGATGCTGGGAGGAATATGCGCTCTGTCGCGCACGAGCTGGCCAACCCTGCCACGATCGGCGGCGCGATCGAGAAAATCGCACCCACGCCCGACACTGCATCCGGCAAGGTGCAGAGGGTCTTGGGCCAATTTCTCGGCGGCACGATGACCGGCCCAGAAACCAATTTTGTGCTGCGCGGGACAGGGCTGATCCCCAAGAACGTCCCAGAGAGTTTCGTTCCGCCGCGAAAGCCAGGCAAGACCATCCCGGATGCCCCCAAGATTATCGATGATGCGAAAAAGGTCGGGGTCCGGGTGCTTACATCGGATGTGAGGCCGCCACGCACCTTTGCAGGAAGGAGCGCGCGCTCGGTCGGTGAAAAGATACCCTACGTTGGCACGGGGCCCGTCAGGCAGGCGCAGCAGGCCGAAAGGGTGGCCGCCGTAAAGCAACTGGCGGACGATTTTGGCGCATCGGCCTCCGATGATCTCGTGCCGTCTAGCATTATCGACGATGTATCGAAGGATCTGGCTGCCAGGCGGGGCAAGGAACTGGAGACGCTGACCGGCCAGAAAACCGCTGTAATCAACAAACTGGGCTCCAATGGTCGTTCGGTTCCCGTCGATAACACCATCACGAAGATCGACAGCGAGATTGCGCGCCTCGGGTCTCTCAACTCTGCGGAGTTCGGGCCGTTGATAAACAGGCTGGCGGGACTGAAGAGGTCATATCAAGGGCAATCTCTCACCAACATCGAGACGCTTCGGCGCTCGCTGGCAGAGATTTACAAAGCACCGGAGCTTGGCAGCATCTCCAAGGAGGCTGAGAAGGTAGTTCGC
>DATFHP010000026.1:0-40408 GCA_035248285.1 Allosphingosinicella sp.
AAGGGTTCCATAGCCATCTTTCGGAGCATGAGGGCCCTTACGAATGCTGGTATCTGGTCTTCCAGGGCAAGGGGCAGATCCGGACGGAATTCGCCGACCATAATGTCGAGAAGTTCGATGCCGCTTTCATGCCGCCGGACACGTCGCATCAGATGCGCAACAATTCGGACGAACCGCTCTGGTATGCGACGCTTTCGTCGCGCGGCGGGCATCCGCTGCGGGTCGATACCTATGCGCTGGAATGCTCCGAGGCGCGCCCGGGCTATATGGAAGAATATGAGCGGATCATGTCCGTGAGGAAGAAGAATGGCCTTCCTGTTCCCTGAAGCGGCCTCCCGGCGATCGATAAGGGCCGGAAGGGGCCCCGTGCGCCTCGACGCAGGAGTCAAAGTCGTCTCTATCGGAAGAATGGGATTCAGATGATGGATATTGAGACACGGCCGCTTTCATCCTCACTGGGCGTGGAAGTGCTAGGTGTGAATGCCCGGGAAATGACCGCTGCCGAGAAGGATGCCATCAAAGTCCTTTTCGAGAATCATCATCTTGTTCTATTTCGCAATGCCGAGCTTTCCGAAGAACAGCATCTCGATATCGTGAAGGCCATCGGCCCCATCTCAACGAACGACGAGATTATGAAAGATGGTCGTCGTTTCATATTGATATCGAATGTCCATCCCGATGGGCGGCTACCTGAGGGCGAGCTATATTATCATTCGGACCATATGTTTCTGAAGCGCCCGCTCAAGGGCATTTCGCTCTATGCGATCGAGGCGCCGCGGGTAGGCGGCGAGACGCGCTTCCTGAATATGGCGAAGGCCTATGCGGAATTGCCCGAAGACTTGAAGAAGCGGATCGAGGGCCTCTCGGCCCGCCATGTCTATGACTATAGCGTCAACCGAGGAGACAAGAGGCCGAATCCGTCAAATCTCAGCGAGATGACCGATACCGCCATCCATCCTTTGGTGTGGCATCATCCGGAGAGCGGATTGCCGATCCTTTTCCTGAGTCAGCTGTTCACGACAGACATTATCGGTCTTTCCCAGGAAGAGAGTGATGAGATCCTCGAGGAACTGTTTGCCTTCCTGGACGCCAGGGGCGACGACTACGTCCACAAATGGTCCGTTGGCGACCTCATCATCTGGGACAATTGCCATCTCCAGCATGCGCGAAACGATTTTCCGGCGAGCGAGCGACGTGCGTTGCGTCGCGTGCCGATTGAAGCGGTTGAAATCGCCCTAACAGCATAAGTTGCCGACATTGCCGCCGGCCTGGGACTCGAGCAGATTCTCTGAAGCCAGGATATGCTGTTCCATCAGGGATTTCGCTCGTGGAGGATCGCCGTCCACGAAAGCTTCGACGATTGCCTCGTGATGTTGGGACACGAGATCGCGGGAGCTCTTCGGTTTGTAGAACGCTTCATCGAACGATTGTGGAAGGTCCAGCACTTCCAGGAAGCGAACCAGGGTCTGGCTGCCGGAGCCGGCCCAGATCGCCCGATGAAACTGCCTGTTGAGGCCCGCAATCTTTCGGGCTTTTTCCAAGCTCACAGGCTTCAAGGCCTGGCCCGCCTTCTTCGCCTGCTCGCAATTCTCCCGTAACGCCGCAATCAGCTTGGGATCTTTTTTCTCGCAGGCAAGCTGGGCGGCATAGCATTCGAGCAGGCTTCGCATGCGAAAGCGATGATGGATTTCCTGCCATGCCTGGGGCTCGACAATGGCGCCGCGATTGGTCTTGATCTGCACCAAGCCCTCGGTTTCGAGCGCCTTCAACGCCTCGCGAATAGGCGTTCGGCTGATCCCGAACATTTCGGCGACACGTTCGATATTGATCTTTTCACCTGGCTTGAGCTTGCCCTCGATGATGGCGGCGCGAAGTCGATCTCGAGCTTGATCGGATAAGGAAGGACTTCTCAATTGATAGTCGGAGGTCTCAGCCACAGTTACTCCTAAGTATACCGAGCCGCCAACAAGGCGAGGGCAGTACTATAAACATGGGGAATCTGAGACAGCAAGGCATTCTGCCGGAAACAGGATCGGCGGCCCGGACAAGTGGCGTGTGCCCCCGATCACGAATTCGACGCCCGGATTTGGGTAAGAGCGTCATCGGCAAAATTCAACGACAATTTTCGGACGCGCCGGGCATCTGAGCGATCGCCGTCCAATGGCCCGCCTCGTGAGGGCCGGATGATCTGGACGCCATCGCGGAAAGCCGGAGCGTGGCCGTTTCAAGCTTGACGATCGAAGATAACATGTAATACGCAATCGAGACCGGAGGCGGGCGGAGCGTGGCGTGGCGGGTCCAGATGCGCTGGGCATCGGGGCCTCCAGGGCCGGCTGTCTGGAATGCCATCCGTTCCTATCCGGGGATCGGCATTCGCGGAGCCGCGGCGCGCTTCCCGGAAAGGCCGAAAAAGGCCGGGAGGGACACAGGCCGTGCTGCTGATATCCGGACGCGGAAGGCTGTCCAATGACGAATGATTTTCGGGAGCGGCGCAGGTGAAGGCTGTAGGTTTGACTGAATTTGGCGGCCCGGAAGCGCTTCGGCTTCTGGAATTGCCGGATCCCGTGGCTGGTCCGGGACAAGTCCTGGTCAGGGTGCATGCCGCAGCGGTGAACCCCACCGATGCCCTGATCCGTACCGGCGAACATGCCAGGATGTTCGGCAGGACGGCACCGCCGCCCTATGTGCCCGGAATGGATGCCGCCGGCGTCATCATGGCCATCGGCGAGGGCGGAGCGGCCGATCTCAGGATCGGAGATCGCGTCATGGCGTTCGTTTGTCCGAACGGTTCTTACGGCGCCTATTCCGAGATGTTGGCGCTTCCGGCCAATTCGGTCGTCAGATCGCCGCGCGGCATCTCTCATGTGGAGGCGTGTACCGTGCTGATGAACGGTCTGACCGCTCGGGTCGCGCTCGATACGCTTGCTCTCGAGCCGGGCCGGACCGTGCTGGTTACCGGTGCGGCCGGAACATTTGGCGGATATGCCGTGCAACTCGCCAAGCAAGCGGGGCTGGTCGTCATCGCCGATGCGTCCGAGGCGGACGAGCCGGTAGTGGCCGGCTTTGGGGCGGATATCGTCGTGCGTCGCGGCAATGATGTTGCGTCGCGCGTCCTCGAGCATTTTCCCGGGGGAGTCGACGGGGCAATCGACGGGGCGCTGCTGCATGATCGGCTCACGCCCGCGCTGCGCGACGGCGCGACGATCGTGACATTGCGGATGTACGAAAAGATCGGCGAGCGAGGCGTCAGGTTTGTTCCGATCCGTTCCAAGATGCATGCAGAAGACCGGGAAAAGTTGGACGAGCTTCGCCAGTTCGTCGAGGACGGCAAGCTCACGATACGTGTGGCGGGGGTTTACGCGAAGGAGCAGGCAAGTGAAGCGCACCGGCGTCTCGACGCAGGCGGCGTTCGTGGTCGACTCGTTATCGAATTCTAGCTGGAGCCGACATTTTCATGCACTATAGACGATTCGAAATATAAGTATCCAAGAATATACTTCTATTTATAATCATATGAATGATATTAGGCCGATCGGAAGGTAAATAATCTTATTAAGAAGCTTGGATGCCACTGTCTGGTTGGAGGTCAACTAAGTATATGGCTTATGATTTTGATGGCTTGCTAAGCCCAAGATCGATTGCTGTCGTCGGTATCGGGTCCAATCCGGATGGACCCGCGCGCAGAGTTGTTTCCAACTTGCAGTCCCTGGGCTTCGATGGGGGCATATATCCCGTGAATCCGAAGCATGAGAGCATTCTCGATCTGGAATGCTACCCTTCTCTCGAAGCGATCGACGCCTCGATCGACCTTGCCGTGATCGCCGTGCCGGCCGCCCAGGTGATCGACGTCGTTCGCAAGGGAGCGGAAGGGGGCATCAAGAATTACATCATCCTCAGTTCCGGTTTCGGCGAGATCGGTGAAAAAGGTCGAGCCCTCGAAGCCGAGCTCAAGAGCCTCGCGGAACGCCACGGCCTGACGATCATGGGCCCCAACTGCTCGGGCAGCATCAATTTCCATGAGCGAAAGCATCTCTCCTTCACGGCTGTGCTGGATGCCGATGCGTTTCTCCCGGGCCCGGTCGCATATATCGGACAGAGCGGTGCGATCGGGGCAATTTTCTACAGCCTTGCCGTCAAGCATAATGTCGGCTTCAGTCACCTCATCAGCTCCGGCAACGAAGGCTCCTTGGATCTTACGGATTATCTTGAATATCTGATCGCAGATCCCAACACGCAGATCATGGTTGCCTATGCCGAGCAGATCAAGAATGGTCGTCGGCTGCTCGAGCTCGGCAAGCAAGCCAGGGCCGCGGGCAAGCATATCGTGGTCTTCAAATCGGGTCGGGCCGGTGCCGGTGCGCGCGCCGCGATCTCGCACACGGGGTCGATGGCGGCCAATGACGCCATCTGTTCCTCGCTGTTCCGAAGGTCGGGCATCGTGAAAGTCCGGACGCTGGAAGAACTTCTTGCGGTCTGCAAGCTGTTGCTGGCGAAACGCGCCCTGCCGGCCGGGCGCAGAGCAGCCCTTCTTGCGATTTCGGGAGGGTCGGCGGTCATGGCGGCCGACCTCGCAGAGGAAAGCGGGTTTACGGTGCCGTCGCTGAGCCCCGACACCAGGCTGCGGCTGCGGGAATGGCTGCCCGAGTTCGCGTCGTTCGATAATCCGATCGACGTCACGTCGGGCCTTTTCTACCAGCCGGAGAAATTTGCCAAAGTGCTCGAATGTCTTGTCGCCGACCCTGGCATCGACTTCGTCGTCATTCTTGGCGCCTATGAGCATCGCATCGCGCAGCGCCTCGCCGAAGATTCGGCGCCGGTGCTGGCGGCCTGCCAGAAATATTCGGCCGCCGCATGGATCGCCGGCGGACCAAAAGTGGGAAAGCATTTCGTCGACAATGGCATTCCCTATTTCGACAACCTCGATCAATGTTTCGCGGGTCTGAATTTGCTCGTGCCTGAGGCGAATAGCGCCGGCGGCAGCGTGCAGGCCAAGGGTGGTGCCGCCGAAGCCGCGGCTCCACAGGGCAGCCGACAGGTCCTCACCGAAGATCAGGTGAAGGCGAAGCTCAAGTCGTTCGGCGTCCCGGTGCAGAACGAGGAAATGTGCTCGACCGCGAAAGAGGCCGCGGCCGCGGCCGCGACGCTCGGTTTCCCGGTCGCGATGAAAATCATCTCATCCGATGTACCGCACCGCGCCAAAGTCGGCGGCATTGCGCTGGGATTGCATAGCGAGGAAGCCGTCGCCGCCGAGTTCGGCAAGATGATCGCGCGCGTGACCGAGCGGGTCCCTGGCGCGAAGATCGACGGTGTCCTGCTTCAGAAGATGGTCCCGCCTGGGCCCGAGCTGTTCCTCGGCATGTCGCATGATCCCAGCTTCGGGCGCGTTTTCACGTTCGGGCTGGGCGGCATTTTGACCGAGGCGTTGCAGCAGATCGCCTTCGCCCCGCTGCCGCTTTCGATCGATGACGCGCGGGCGCTGGTGAAGGAGGTCCCGGCCGTGCGAACGCTGCTGTCCTTCAATCCCGGCGCCGAGGATGCGCTTGCCGCGCTTATCAGCCGGATCGGCGACTGGTGCATCTCCGAAGGCGACGCGCTCCAGGAGCTCGACCTCAATCCGATCATGCTGGACGACGGCAAGCCGGTGCTGATCGACGGCCTGGCGGTCGTGCAGAGCGCGGAAGCGGTGCCGACGCCCGATCTGGTCTGTTCGTAGGAGCCGGCGTCGCGATGATGGGTTCGATCAGAGACAAGTGCGCGATCGTCGGTATCGGCCGCACGCCGTTTTCCAGCGCGTCGGGCATGACCACGGAAATGCTGGCGGTCCAGGCCTGCCAGGCCGCGCTGGCGGATGCCGGCATGAAGTCGAGCGATGTCGACGGCTTGCTGACCTACCATCAAAACGACACGGCGCCGGTGCAGGTGGTGGCCGGTTCCCTGGGTATAAGGGAGCTGCGCTGGTACAATGAAATCTATCAAGGCGGCCCCGCGAACTGCGCGGTCGTTCTGGAAGCGGCCATGGCTGTCATGTCCGGCATGTGCGAGACCGTCCTTTGCTATCGCGCGATGAACGGCCGGTCGGGACGGAGGGCCTCTGGCGCCGGACAAGAAGGTCGGGCGACCGAGGAAATGCAGTTCCTCATGCCCTACGGCATCATCGGCGTTCCCGTCTGGTACGCGATGTGGGCGCAGCGGCACATGGCCGCGTACGGCACCACCAGGGAACAGCTTGGCCATGTGGCCATGGTCCAGCGTCAATGGGCGCTGAACAACGCGCACTCCTTCTCCCGTGAGCCGCTCACGATCGAGGAATATCTTGCAGCACCCATGATCTCCGATCCGTTGTCCCGGCTCGATTGCTGCCGGGAAGTGGACGGTGCCTGCGCTATCGTCGTCACGAGCGCAGAGCGGGCCAAGGATCTCCGCCGGACGCCGGTCTGCATCCGCGGCGGTGCCTATGGAACCGGCCCGGGCGCCGGACGGCCGTACGAGAAATGGGAAGACTATAGCCGGCTCTATTCGCACTATGTCGGACCAAGGGCCTGGCAATCCGCCGGCGTCGGCCCCTCCGATATGGATTTCGCCCAGATCTACGACGCCTACACCTTCATCGTGATCACCCAGCTGGAGGATTTCGGCTTTTGCGCAAAGGGCGAAGGCGGCGACTTCATCACCTCCGGCGCCACCGGGCCTGGAGGATCGCTGCCTGTGAACACCGGCGGCGGCATGCTCAACGAGGGCTATTTGCATGGCCTCAATGTCGTTTGCGAGGCGGTCACGCAATTGCGCGGCGATGCGGGCGAGCGTCAGGTGCCCAATGCCGAAATGGGGCTCGTGAGCGGCTTTGGCGGTCCGCAGGGAAGCGCCATGGTGCTGAGGAAATGGTCATGACGGCTTTCATTCCCGTTCCGGACGCCTTGACCCAGCCATATTGGGATGGCTGCAAGAAGCGCGTCTTGCTGGTGCAACGTTGCCAGACGTGCGGGCGGATGCGGCACCGCCCCGCCGCCGGGTGCCACTGGTGCGGCGGGCAAGGCGTCGATTGGGTGGAAGTGAGCGGGCGCGGCAAGATCTATACCTACACCGTGGTCCACCGCGCGTTTCATCCCGGTTTCGCCGACGATCTGCCTTATGTCGTCGCCCTCGTCGAAACCGAGGAGGATCCGTCGGTGCGCTTCCACACACGCATTGTGGAATGCGATCCGTCGGCGGTGTTCGTCGGGATGGAGGTCGACGTGGTGTTTCGAGAAGGGCGTGACGAAATGTTATTGCCCTATTGGCGTCCAAGCGCCGGCGGGCCAAGTTGAAAAGCGAGGGCGGCGGGAACCTTCCGAGGCAATGAGCCGATGGCCGCCAGAAGAAACATGTCTCGTGATGTCGGGGGACATGATGCGCTTTCGCAACCGGGAATATTTTCCAAGAATGACATTTGCTGTCTTTTATAGAGGAGGTTTTTGTGGGTCTTTATTATGACGACATGAGCGTCGGCCAGGAATGGATTTCGCCGGCCCGGACCATCACCGAATGGGATGTCATGACGTTCGCGACGCTGACGTCGGACATGAATTCCATGCATACCGACGCCGAATATTGCAAGACGACGACATTCGGCGAGCGTATCGCCCACGGCTTTCTGATCGCCTCGATCGCCGCCGGCCTCGGCGCCCGACTGGGGATCGCCGAAGGCACCATCGTTGCAAATCTCGGCATCAACTGGAGGTTCCTCAATCCGGTCAAGTTCGACGATACGATTCACCTGGTCATGACCGTCAAGGAAATGCGGCTCTCGAAGTCCAGGCCGAACGAAGGCATTGTCGTCAGGACCTATGACGTGCGCAACCAGCGCGGCGAGACGGTCGCGCTGGGCGAAGTCGCCGCAACGTTCCAGCGCAAGCCAGTCTGAAGCGGCCGATCGTGCGAAGATTGGCACCGCCTTCGACTTCACCCATCGGCATGGAGCGGTAGCGATGCTGACCAGGTTGTCACACACGGCCATTTGCGTTCGCGATCTGGATGTATCGGTCGCCTTCTACGAGAAACTCGGCTTCAAGACGTTCTTCGAATTCACGGACGACAGTCCGATCACGGGAGCCGTCCTGGGGATCGAAATGAGAAAGGCTCGGATGGCGTTCATGCGCCTGGGCGACGATCCTTCGGAAGCATTTCTCGATATCGTTCAATTCGTCGACCCGCCCACCCAGGGTGCGCCATATTCGACGTTGAATAACGTCGGAATCTGTCGTGTCGTGTTCTCGGTCGACGACATCGACCGGACATATGAAGCGCTCCAGAAGATCGGCGTTGAGTTCGTGACACCCCTGCAGCGTTTCACCTCGCCTGACGGTGACGACTTTGCCATGGTCTGCTTCAAGGATCCGGACGGGATATATCTCGAGATCATTACCGGGCTGAACGTGCAAAAGCGTTGACGTAGGCGACCGACGTCTCTTCTTGCGATCCGCAATGCGCCGAACCGCTCGCACCGCAGACGAGGCTCGGAACTTGCCGAAGCGCATACGGCGGCGTGCCAAGTTCCGGACATTGGAGGAGAAGGGTGCTGGGAACGCAGTTTGAGGTGATCGCCGAGGGTCTGGCCGGGCCGGAGGGGCCCGTCATATGTCCGGATGGCTCGGTCATCGTGATGGAAATGCGGGCCGGCCGCATCATCCGTGCGTGGGGCGGCGGCAAGACCGAGGTTGTCGCCGAGACGGGCGGCATTCCAAACGGTGCCCAGTTCGGCCCGGACGGGGCGCTGTATGTCTGCAATTGCGGCGGGGAAGGCGCCGAGCATGGCGAACATGGCGGCGGCGGCCGGATCGAGCGCGTCGATCTCGGTACAGGACGTGTCGAGCGTCTGTACGACAAGGTGAACGGTCGTCCGCTGAGCGCACCCAACGATCTTGTCTTGGACGACAGCGGCGGCATCTGGTTCACGGATTTCGGCGCCGTGCGCCGTCGCACGATCCACAGAAGCGGCCTCTACTGGTGCAGACCGGACGGAAGCGAGATCCGCGAGGCCTATTTCGGCGGCCTGGGCTACAACGGCGTGGGATTGTCGCCCGACGGCAAGAGCCTTTACGTTACCGGCTCCTGGGCGGGCAGGCTGTACCGGTTCGCTGTCGAGGGGCCGGGGAGGCTCGGCAAGGAACCGGGGGCCGATGGTCCCGTTCCCGAATATGTCGGCTCCGCCGCCGGCGAATCCGTCTTCGACAGCCTCGCCGTCACGGCGTCCGGCGCGGTCTGCGTCGCCACCATCATCGATGGCGGCATCACCACGTTCAGGCCGGACGGCGAAACCGGCTTCATGCCGTTGCCGGACAGGACCGTCACCAACATCGCGTTCGGCGGCGAAGACATGCGCGACGCCTATATCACGATGCTCGTATCCGGATTGCTCGTGAAGGTCCGTTGGGATGAACCCGGTCTCAAGCTCAACTTCGGTTGAGCGAACCTGCTCACACGTGCGCCATGCGGAAGAGGCTCGGCCGGCCAGGACGCGCGCCGCGGCGCGTCACGTAGCTGCAGGCGAGGATCAGGCTATGCCAATCAAAAGATAGGTTAGCCCCTTCAGACGAACGGATATCGATTGGGTGGAGACTGTCTTAGATAAGAATGGCCGCGATATATGGCCTTGGCAGTCCAGGTCGAAATTGCGGCGATCGATGGATCGTAGAGGGGAGGATTATCATATGCGCAAGATTCTGACTCGTGGCATGTTTGCCACTTTGTCCGCGGCCACGGCGATGTCGAGCACGACGGCGTTGGCGCAAGCCACCGATTCGAAGACGAGCGATGCGACAGCTTCCGGCGTCGAGGAAATCGTCGTGACTGCACAGAAGCGCGAGCAGAACCTGCAGGACGTGCCGATTTCGGTTGCGGTGCTTGGCAAGGATGAGCTGACGGCCAACCGGATAACCAGCCTGCTGGACGTGGGTTCGGCGGCGCCCGGCGTTTCGGTTCGCAGGACGCCTGGCGGCCTGGGGGCGCCGCAGATCGTCGTTCGCGGCGTAGCCAGTTCCGGTGGCCTTCCCGGTTCGGATAAATCGATCTCGATCAACATCGACGGCGTCTATATCGGTGCCAATTACGGCCTGACCACGGACATGCCCGATCTGGTGCGGGTCGAAGCGCTGCGCGGCCCGCAGGGCACGCTTTTTGGCCGCAATTCGACCGGTGGCGCAATCAGCTTCATCACCGCCGATCCGACGGGGGAATTCGGCGTCCGTCAGGAAGTGTCGGTAGGAAACTTCAATCAGTTTCGGACGATCACCCATCTGGAACTGCCGCGGGTCGGGGCGTTCAGCGGCTATGTGAGCTACATGCACAACAAGCGCGATGGCGACATCAAGAACCTGCAGTCGGGCATCGTCTTCGACCGCAGCAATGCGCCCGGCTTCGGTCTGCAGACGTCCGCCAAGACTCTCGGCGCCAACAAGACCGACGCCGTTCGTGCGGCCGTCAAATTCAAGCCGAGCGACACGTTCGATGTCGTCTATAAATTCGACTGGGCAAAATCGAGGACGACCGCTGAGGGAAGTGGCATCACGGGCTATGATGCCGCCACTGCGGCCGCTTTCGGGCTTTTCGGTCTCAACGCCGCATTGGCCCTCAACCCGCCGCTGATTTCCGGTACAAAGCGGCCCAAGGCGGTGCGCAACGCTTTCGCCGTTCCCGGGAAGATGACAAGCCAGGGGCACACCCTTACCGCGAACCTCAATCTGACCGATCAGCTGACGCTCAAGAGCATTTCGGCCTATCGCAAGGTGAGCGCCTTCGGCACATTGGACAATATGGGTTTCGGGCAGATGTTCTATCCCGGCAGTTCGGACCCCTTCTATGCGCTGGTAAGCCAGAACATCAATCGTCAGAAGCAGTGGAGCGAGGAGCTTCAGCTGAACTATAATTCCGATTTCGTGACGGTCACTGCGGGTGCCCTATACTATAAGGAAAAGGTCGTGACCGGTTCTCCGGACGGCCTGACGAGCGGGCAAACCATCTTCGGGCTCCCGTTGCCCGGCAATGTGCTGCCGTCGGGTCGCGACATAACCTTCCTTACCGGCAAATCCCTGGCCGGCTACGGTCAGGCCGAATTCCACGTTACGCCGAAGCTGGACATAGTCGGCGGCATTCGCGTCACCCAGGACAAGAAGCACGGCAATTACTTTAAATCAATTCCGATTTACGGTGTTCCTTTGACTGTAACACCGTTCAATTACAACGATACGAGGACGACTTATCTGGCGGGCGTCAACTACCATGTGACTGACGACATTCTGACTTACGCCAAGTTCTCGACGGGCTATATCTCCGGTGGCTCGGTGGCAGGTGTCGCTTTTGCCGCCGAAACCGCCAAGTCATGGGAAGCAGGAATCAAATCGGAATTGTTGGACAGGCGCTTGCGGGTGAACCTTACCGGCTTTTACGTCAAATATGGGAACCTCCAGCAAGGCGTTCCGGGTGATCTTGCCAATCGTCCCGACCTTGCCCTCGCCATGATCAATTATGGCAATGCGAAGGCGAAGGGCTTCGAGGCGGAAGCGACCGCGGTTCCGATCGACGGCCTCACCTTATATGGGGCCGTTGCTTACACCGATTTCAAATTCACCAAGTTCACGCCGATGTGGGCGGGAACCATCGTCGCTTTCGGTGGATCGCCCGACACCTTCCCGACATGGATTCGCCCGTCGACGACGGCGAATCTGTCCGCCACATATGAAACCCGGCCTGGGCAGCTCTTCGGCGATGCCCGTCTGATGATTCGCTTCGATACCAACTACAGGTCCAAGGTCGTGACGCCCGGTATCTTCACCACCACCATTTCGCCGGTGCTTGGAAACGTCTACAGGACCGGCGGCAACTGGATCTCGAATGCCCGCATCGCATTGTCGGACATCGGCATAAGCGCGGGCAAGGTCGAAATTGCCGGTTGGGCGCGCAACCTGTTCAACAACCGCGGCACGGTCTGGGGCAACGATTCCTATTTTGTCGCCGGCACGACCTATGAGTCGGCGCGCACCTACGGTATCGACCTGATCGTCAATTTCTAGGGCTCAGGCGATGTGAACTGGCCGGTTCCGGAAGATGGGAGTGTCGATCATCGTCGCGCAAGACATTTTTCGGGATCGGCCTGCCCGTGCGGTCGCGCTCCGGCCGGCCAGTCGGGAGATCTAGGCTTGGACGGCATCCTTCGCGAACTTGCTGCCAAGCAGGCGATAACCGAGCTGATCTACACTTATTGCCGCGCCGTCGACCGGCGCGACGTGCCGCTGGGCCATTCGATCTGGCATGACGATGGCCAGGCCGACTATGGCGAATTCTATCGCGGCCCCGGCAAGGGCGTCATCGACGCGGTCTGCCAAAGCCATCCTTACCTCGTGCATCCTTTGCACCAGGTCGGCAACATCCTGATCGAGCTCGACGGCGACAAGGCCGCCAGCGAGGCCGGCGTCATCGTCATCATGCAGGGCGCGTTCGACGGCACGGTCAAGCAGCTGACCACGGGGGCGCGCTATTTGGACAAATGGGAGTGTCGCGACGGACGCTGGGGCTTGGTCTACCGGCTTGCCGTCACCGATTTCTACACGCTCCAGGACGTTCGTCATCATGGGGCCTATGCCGGCTGCACGATCGCGCCGGCGGACGATCCGTCCTATCGCTTCCTCACCGCCCCCAAATAGGGGCGGCATCGCCGGCGGCGAATGGCGCCGTTGCTCACCACTCCGGCGCCGCAATGAACCGGAATTCCCTGACCATTGTCGCCCCGGACAGGCTGGCGTCGGATTTGTCGAGATCGGGCCCCCAGGCGAACCGGATGACCGCGCAATCAGGCGCCAGCACCTCCCAGCCTTCGTCATCCCGGTAGGCCAGTTTCCTGCCGACATGATTGTCGATGACGCGGCGGGCGCCGGGAGGAGGGGGCGGGACATCGTCGGCATGGCGGTAGAACCAAACCGCCTTCGCCTCGCCAGTCTCCTGCCGCAGCGGCGAGTCGAACGGATCGGCGGCGACGACATCCGTCTCGTCCGTCACGACATAGAGTTCGAAATCGCCGATGAAGCTTCTGTCGTCGGTGAAGACCTTCTCGAAATCTTCCATCGATGCATAGGCAATGGAGGGAGTCAGCAGGTCCATGGCCGCGGGAACCCAATGCTCGGTGATCGCGTCCGGTCCGTCGTCGCCTTCGACCAGGTTCACCGTATAGCCCAGCAGACATCTGGTGAGACGCGCGCCCAGGGGAGCATGAACCTGGATATAATGTTCGCCGAATTCGGCGCGGCGCGTGCCTTCCTTGCGCCGGAAAAGGAAAATCGTCTTTTCCAACCTGTCCTCCTAACGCTCCGGACGCGGCCGTGATCTCGAGACGCAATGCGTTTCGCGGTTCCGCCGCAAGAGCCGATCCCGCGATATCTGTTCCCAATCCAGCACAATGTTCTTATATGCAAACTGCCGGGTACGGAGCAAGGCCGGTTCAGCGGATCGGTGCCATTCGTTCCCGCGCACGCGGCGCCCACGCCGCCGTGTTCGCGCTCGTGGAGAGATCTCATGGCAACGGGTAAAGTGATCATCAGCTGCGCCGTCACGGGCGCCATCCACACGCCGTCGATGTCGCCTCACCTGCCGATAACCGCGGACGAAATCGCGGAATCGGCAATCGGTGCGGCCGAAGCGGGGGCAGCGATCATCCATCTGCATGCGCGCAATCCCGTCGACGGGCGTCCGGACCAGAACCCCGACCTGTTCGAGCCTTTCCTCAAGGTCATCAAACAGCGCAGCGATGCGGTCATCAATCTGACCACGGGCGGGCATCCCTCGATGACGGTTGCCGAACGCATCCGGCCGGCAGAGCGTTTCGCTCCGGAGGTGGCGTCGCTGAACATGGGAACCATGGGCTTCGGCCTGTTCCCGATGCTGAATCGCTACAAGGAATGGAAACATGAATGGGAACCGAAGTCGCTGGAGGCCTCGCGCGACCTCGTTTTCAAGAACAGCTACGTCGACATCGAATATCTGCTGACGACGCTGTCGCCGCTGGGTACGCGCTTCGAGTTCGAATGCTACGATACGAGCCATCTCTACAATTTGAAATATTTCCTCGACCGCGGCCTGGTCAGGCCACCGCTGTTCATCCAGACCTGTTTCGGCATTCTGGGCGGGATCGGCAGTCACCCCGACGATGTCGTCCATATGAAGCGGACGGCGGACCGGCTGTTCGGCGATCAATATCAATGGTCGGTGCTGGGCGCCGGCGCAAGGCAGATGGGCATTGTGGCGATGGCCGCGTCCATGGGCGGCAATGTTCGTGTCGGGCTGGAGGATTCGCTGTGGGCGGGCAGGGGCTGCCTCGCAGAAACCAATGCCCAGCAGGTGCGACTGGCAAGGCAGATCATCGAGGCGATGGGCCTTGAAGTTGCTTCGCCCGATGAGGCGCGGAAGATCCTCGATCTCAAGGGCGGAGACCGGACGGAGATCTAGGGTTCTCACCCTAGGCCGGCATCATGGCAGCCTTGTTCTGCCCAAGCCTGTGACGCGAGGCCGGACGCGCGTTTGCGCGCGCCGCATCCGATGCCTCGTCTTTAGATAGGTTGCGCTTGGTCGCCGGCGGATAAAAGTCGGGCTCAGGAGGCCCGTTGGAGATATGAGGGCCAAGTCCAGCAGGGGCCCGAGAATGAAGGAAGTTGGAGGGGCACTGGTTCTTGGCGGTTCGGGCGGCCTGGGCAGCGCAATCGTCAGGCGGCTCGCGCGCGATTGGGGCTTTGTGGACTTCACCTATCGCACCAATGCGGCCAAGGCCGACGCCCTGATCACCGAACTTGCGAGCACGACGTCCGTCGCGGCTCATATTCTCGACATTGCCGATGAGGACGCGCTGGCCGCGGTGGTGCGGAGCGCGCACCGACGCAGCGGGGCCTTGCGGGCCGTCATATTTTCCTCGGGCATGCACATTCCGCAGGATTATGTCTCCAAGCTGCGGCCCGAACAGTGGCATGAAGCCGTCCAGATCGAATTGCTGGGCTTCATCGCATTGGTTCGGCAGGTTCTCCCCGTCCTGCGGGAGACCCGCGGCAGCATCGTCAATATCGGCTCGGTCGCGCCGCATCGGTTCATCGTTGGAGATGCTCTGTCGGCGGTGCCGAAAGCGGGCTCCGAGACATTGTGTCGCGCCGTTGCGAAGGAAGAAGGGCGCTTCGGGGTCCGGGCGAATGTCGTCGCGCCGGGAATCATGGAGGTGGGCATCGGCGGGGAGCTGATGAAGACCATCTACAACGACGAAATATGGGAACAATCGAAGCGCAGCACCCCGCTTCGGCGGTTCGGGACGGGTGAGGACGTGGCCGGTGCGGTCGCGTTCCTTTGCTCGTCGGAAGCCAGCTTCATTACCGGACAGACCATCATCGCCGATGGTGGGCTGTCGCTATGACGACCGGGGCTGCGGAGGGTGCGTTCTTGCTTGGAGGAGGAATCCATGACTGATCTGACGACGCTCATCGCCGAGCATGATTGCAAGCGGCTTATGCTGGAATATTGCGAATGCGTCGATACGCGCCAGTTCGACAGGCTGGTTACGCTGTTCGCCAGGGACGGCGTGCTGCACCGGCCGGACACCGGCGGGATCAAGGGCCATGCGGCGATCAAGGCCTTCTTCGACAAGCTGACGACCGATCCGCTGATCCACGCCGCAAGCAACCTGCTCGTTACCGTGACCGGTCCGGATACGGCGGTGGCGACGTCCTATGTCACCGTCTACCGCAGCTATCGCCAAAACCACGCGGGCCAGCCCAAGCTGGAGACTCCCTATGTCGTGGCCAAATATGTCGACAAGTTCGTCCTGGAGGATGGCGAATGGAAAATCGGTTTCCGCGACACGATCTTCGCGGCCAAGGAATAGGTGGGCATGGTGACCCTGATGGGTCTTGCTCCCAGGCCGGATACGATCGGATTCTCGATCGTCGATGCCGCGCGACGCGGGCCTGACCGCACGGCCTTCATTCTCGGCGAGCGTCAGGCGACCTATTCCGAGTTCGCCCGCGAGACGATTTCCTGCGCGCGCAGCCTGCTTGCACTGGGGATCGAGCGGGGGGAGCACGTCGGGATTCTCATGCCCAATTGCTGGGACTATGCGATTCTGGTCGGGGCGATCAATTTGATCGGGGCGAGCGCGGTCGTGCTGAACGCGCGCTATCGTGGCGAGGACCTCGAGCACGTCGTTCGACATTCGGAGATCACGCTTCTGCTCACCACCGGCCTGGCGCGGCATCATCGCGATCTGCGTGCCTTGCTGGTGTCGTGCTTCCCCGAACTGGCCGCGTGGCGCAAGGAAGAGCCGCTTGCGCTGGCGGGCGCGCCCTTGCTGCGCCGGCTGTTCCATTTCGAGGCACCCGACGAAACCTGCTGGCCGACCAAGGCAGATTTCGAAGCCATCGGCTCTCAGGCGGATGACGCTGAATTTTTGGCGCGGGTGGCGGCCGTCGAGCCGAACGATACCGCGCTGATCATATTCTCGTCGGGAACGACGGCGCGGCCCAAGGCATGCATGATCAGCCACAAGTCCGTGATGCACGTGTCCGGCGCGATGGCGGAGCGGATGCAGCTGACGGCCGATGACGTCTTCTGGGATCCGCTTCCGCTCTATCACCTTGCCTCGCACCTGCCGCTCAATGCCTGTCGCCGGGTCGGCGCGACCTTCGTTTGCCAGAGCCATTTCGATCCGGCATCGGCGCTCGCGCAAATGGAGCTCGTCAAGGCAACCATCTGCTATCCTGCCTTTCCCGCATTGACGGCGGCGCTGATCGACCATCCGGACTTCCGCAAACGCGATCTCTCCAGTCTTCGCCTGCAACTGACCATAGGAGCGCCCGAGCTTCTGCGGAAATTCTCCAAAGCCATTCCCGCCGCACGCCAGATATCCTGCTACGGGTTGACCGAGGGCGGCGGCATTTGCACCATCTCCAGTCCGGACGATCCGTTGGAGCAGCGCCTGACCAGGGTGGGCATGCCCTTGTCCGGTTTCAGCATCCGTATCGTCGATCCCGAAACGCTCGAGGATCGTGCGCAGGGGGAGCGCGGCGAGATCCTGATCAAGGGTCCGGTCTTCTCCGGCTATTTCAAGCAGGAGGATGAGACGGCCAAGGTGCTGCTGCCCGATGGCTGGCTGCGCAGCGGCGATGCCGGTTGGATCGATGAAGAGGGCCAGCTTGCCTACGCCGGTCGCATCAAGGACATGCTCAAGATCGGGGGAGAGAATGTAGCGGCGGTCGAGGTCGAAAGTTTCCTGGCGCGCCACCCCAAGGTGAAGATGGCGCAGGTGATTTCGGCGCCGGACGAGCGGCTCGTCGAAGTGGTTGCCGCCTATATCGAGCTCAATTCCGGTGAGACGATGACCGAGGAGGAGGTGATCGCGCACTGCTCGGGCAAGATCGCCAGCTACAAGATACCGCGTTATGTGCGTTTCGTCGCGGAGTGGCCGATGAGCGCGACGAAGATCCAGAAATTCAAGCTCGTCGAAAGCTTCGTGCCTGAAGGCAAGATCGACGTGGGCGCTTATATGGGGAAGATGGCCAAGACAGGGTGATGCGACGGGGAGGCGGAGCGACTCGGCGGCACGCGCCGCGGACAATGTGACCAACCAGAACGGATCGATGGGATTTGGATATGCTACCCAAGGTAAGACGCGTCGTTACCGGCCAGACTGAAGACGACCGACATATCTATGCGCATGTCGAGGACGTGGCGCCCATGGAGATGGGCGGCGGCGCGAAATGGTACGGGGTCTGGGGCTGGGAATCGCTTCCCGTCCTGCCCTTCAGCCCCGAGGGTGCCTATGAGCCTGGGAGCGTCTTTCCCAAGGCGGGAGGCATGCGGATCAATACCGTTACCTTTCCTCCCGGCTTCGGCGTCAAGGGTGTCGAATTCCCGGCGATCGCACCGGACCCGGCGTTTCAGGCGCTCCAGGCGGCCGTCATTTCCGGAGGCGAGCACGACTTCGACGTGGGCATGCACTCCACCGATTCCGTCGATTTCGGTTTCGTGTTCTCGGGCGAGATCACGCTGATCCAGGGCGACGGCAGCGAAGTCACGCTCGTGCCCGGCGACGTGATGGTCCAGAACGGCGCCAAGCACGCCTGGGAAAACCGCGGCAGCGAACCCTGCATGATCTGCTTCGTCGTGCTGGGCACGCCCCGCCGTACGGCCGGCCAAAGCTGAACAGGAGATTAGGATGTCCGAGAAGGGATATGGCTTTGCATTCACCCGCGGCTTGAACCTCACGACTATCAACGAGACCACGGACCAGGAAAAGGCGGAATTCTGGGCCGACAAAATGGCTTGGCGGCCCGGGAAGATGGCCTATCCGCTGACCGCCTACAGCTTCCTGATCCAGAACCGTCCCGACATGCTGAAGTATCACATGCGGCAGATGCAGTTCCTGCACGCGGTCCCGGCCAACGGCGAGATCCCGATGGCGATCACCATGCTGACGATGCTGCACTGGTATGCCTGCAATCGCGTGCCCGGCGGCGTCTTGCACGAGGTCATGGGCTCGCAGGAAATGGGCGCCAGCAAAGCGCAGGTGAACGAGATATTCGGCCTCGCCTTCATGCATTCGGGGCCTTGCGGGTTCAACGAGGTCTACCAGCAGGCCTTCGATTACATGGCCAGCTACAAGGAGCCGGACCATTCGATCGTCTGGCCGGCGGGCTGGGCGCCCGACCCCGCGGCCTTTCGCAGCGGGCTGGACTTCGACAATCCAGAACTCACGGCCGAGGAGAAGGACCTGCTCGACAAATGGTACACCGACACGATCGGCTATGTCCCGCAGTCGATTTCGACCCTGGTCAAGTACAATCCCAGCTTCGTGAAGCAGCATCGGGCCAAATTCGAGGGGGCGCTGGCGACGGGAGCGCTGCCCAAGCAGATGGTTCCCTATATTCTGATCCACTACAACATGAACCGCGGTTTCCGCGACGGGATCAGGGAAGCCACGCTGCTCGGCAAGGCTTGGGGGATGACCCGTGACCATGTCGTCAACGCCTTGACCCTCGGCACCGGATACATGGCCGGCATCGACGGAATGTACATCGTCCACGAAGCAATCGGCGACATTCTGGAAGGCTGGGCGTGAGCGAGCCTCGGCGTGCCGCAGGGGACGCTATGGCGCGCGTTTCCGCCTTCGCTAGAGATTTCGAGCCAGATGGAATGAGCTGGCCGGGAGCAATCGGCACCTGCTCATTCTGGCGGCTCGGAATGCGCCGGGTCCGAAGCTGGCGGGGCCAGCTTCGGACCCAAGCACGGCAATCAAAGAACTTTCCAGCCTCGTTCCGGTTCAACCTGAACCGGAACGAGGCTAGATCACCGCGGTCCGGCGCAGATGGTCGATTTCCTCCGCAGAGAGCCCCAGTTCCGCCGACAATATCTGTTCGGTGTGCTCGCCCAGCATCGGCGCCGCGCGATCATATCGTATCGGAGATGCCGAAAGGCGTATCGGATTCGCCACGTTCGGCGCCTCCACGCCGGAACCGTGGGGCAGGCTGATCCGCATGCCGCGATGCTTGACCTGGGGATCCTCGAAAACCTGGTCCATCCGGTAGATCGGGCCGCATGGCACGTTGACGGCCTCGAGCATGGCGACAAGGTCCTTCATGTCATGCGCGCGCATGACCTCGGCGATCTGGCCTACGAGGAGGTCGCGGTTGCGAATGCGTTCCGGATTGGTTGCGAAGCGGGGATCCTGCGGCCATTCCTCGTGCCCGATGGCGTTCGCGAAACGGCGGAACTGGCCGTCGTTGCCGATGGCGAGGATGATGTTGCCGTCGCGGCATTTGAAGACCTGGTAAGGCACCATGTTCGGATGGGCGTTGCCCTGCCGCTGCGGAATCCTGCCTGAAATGAAATAGTTGAGCGCCTGGTAGGAGTTTGTGGCAACGACGGAATCGAGCAGTGACATATCGATATATTGGCCGAGGCCGGAGATGTTGCGATGCTCGACCGCGGCGAGGATGGCGATCGTCGCATAGAGGCCGGTCAGGATATCGCCGGCAGCGATGCCGACCTTCATCGGTCCGCCGCCGGGCTGATCGTCGGCATGTCCGGTGATGCCCATCAGGCCGCCCATGCCCTGAAAGACGAAGTCGTATCCAGGGAGGTGAGAATAGGGGCCGTCCTGCCCAAAACCGGTGACCGAGCAATAGATCAGGCGGGGGTTGATCGCTTTCAGATCATCGTAGGACAGCCCGTAGGAGGCCAGCGTGCCGACCTTGTAATTCTCGACCAGAATGTCCGCCCGGATCGCCAGCTTGCGGATGATTTCCTGCCCCTCGGGTTTGGAGAAATCGAGCGTGATCGACTTCTTGCCGCGGTTGGCGCTGAGGAAATAGGAGGAGTCGAAGCTATCCTCTCCTTCGCTGTCCTTCAAGAACGGGGGCCCCCAGCTGCGCGTGTCGTCGCCCACTTCGGGACGCTCGACCTTGATCACCGTAGCGCCGAGATCGGCCAGATTCTGGGTGGCGATGGGTCCGGCGAGAATCCGGGAGAGGTCCAGAACCTTCAAATGCGAAAGCGCGCCTGCCATGTCTTCATCCATCCCTGCGTCACGTCTCGAGACCATCGGTCAATCCGGCGATGGTTCGGCATCCGGAGCGGAACCCATGAGCGCGGCGATTTCCTCTTCGCTGAATCCTCGCTCGCTCAGGACCTGAACCGTATGTTCTCCAAGAGCAGGGCCGATGTCGTCGATCCGGCCGGGTGTCTTGGAAAACTTCGTCGGAATCCCCGGAAATCGAACCTTTCCGTGCCTTGTGTCGCGTTCCTCGAAAAAGCCCACGTCCCGCAAATGCGCGTCTTCCAGCAGATCCTCCAGGGACAGCAGCGGCATGGCCGGAATCCCGGTCCGGTCGAACAGCTCGAGCCACTCCCTGGTCGTGCGCGTCGCCATCACCCTTTCCGCATGCTCATAGACGTGATCGATATTCTTGAGGCGCTTGGCCAGACTATCCAGCGCCTCGGCGGCGCGGCCTTCGGGAAGGCCGGCGATCTCGACGAACGCTTTCCACTGTTTGTCATTGTAGACGAGCGCGGAAATATAGCCGTCCTTGGTACGATAGGGACGCCGAAGCTTCGACACCACGCGATCGTAATAGGGCCGTGTGACCGGCGGCTGGAACAAGGCGCCGCCGATATGCTCGATGAAGTTGAACGAAACCATCGTCTCGAACATCGGCACTTCGATTTCCTGTCCTTCGCCCGTCCGCTCGCGATGGAAGAGCGCCATCATGATGGCGGAAAGGCCGCTCAAGGCGGTTACCTTGTCGGCGATCGCAGTCGTCACATAGGCGGGCGTGCCATTCTGCATTCCCTGCAGCATGGTCGATCCGCACGCGGCCTGAATGACGTCGTCATAGGCCGCCAGATCGCAATATCGTCCGTCCCGGCCGAAACCGTACATATTGCAGTAGATGATGTTCGGCTTGGCTTCGATGATGTCCTCATAGCGCAGCTTCAGCCGCGCTATCGCGGCCGATCGCATCGAATGAACAAATATGTCGGCGTCGCGGACCAGCTTCAGCAGAGCGTCTCGTCCGGAGGGCGACTTGAGGTCGAGGACGATGCTGCGCTTGCCGCGATTCAGGTTCAGGAAGGTGCCGCCCATGCCGTGCTCGAGGCTGCCGGGCATGAAGCGTGTGGTGTCGCCCTGCCCGCTTTCCACCTTGATCACGTCGGCGCCGAAGTCCGCCATGATCTGCGTCGCGTAAGGACCCATGACCACCGAAGTGAGGTCGATCACGCGCACGCCGTCGAGCGGCCGCGCACCCGAAGGAGCCGGTGTGGCGTCTTCGGCTGCCGATGGCTTTGGCTGCATGTTCACATGGAACTCCTGTTCGAGCCTCTTTGCCCGTGTCGTTCAATAGGACTTTGGAAGCGCGAGAACCTTTTCGGCGATGAACGACAGTATCAGCTGCTCGGTGACCGGTGCGATGCGCGTGAGGATGGATTCGCGGAACAGACGCTCGACCTGGAATTCCTTGGCATAGCCCATGCCGCCATGTGTGAGCACCGACTGCGTGGCCGCGTCGAAGGCGGCGCGCGCGCCGAGGAACTTGGCCGCATTGGCCTCGGCTCCGCACGGCTTGCCGCTGTCGTAGAGCGAGGCCGCCCGCAGGCACATCCAATAGGCCGATTCCAGATGGATCCAGTTCGAAGCCAATGGGTGCTGGATGCCCTGGTTCTGGCCGATCGGACGACCGAAGACCCTGCGGTCCTTGGCATAAGCGGAGGCGCGCCGCAGCGCATCGCGGCCGAGACCGATGGCTTCGATGGCGACTAGGATGCGTTCGGGGTTGAGGCTGTCGAGGAGATACCGGAAACCCGATCCTTCCTCGCCGATGCGATCCTCGTCCGGAACGAAGAGATCGTCGATGAACACGGCGTTGGAATCGACGGCATTGCGGCCAAGCTTCTTGATGCGCGTGACCTCGATCTTCGAGCGGTCGAGGTCGGTGCAGAACAGCGTCATGCCTCGCGTGGGATGGCTGGCCTCCTTCGGGCTGGTCCGCGCCAGGATGATGATCTGGTCGGCGACCTGCGCGGTCGAGGTCCACATCTTGCGTCCGGTGACGCGGTAGCCGCCGTCCACTTTCTTGGCGGCGGTTGAAATGCTGGTCGTATCGAGCCCGGCGTCCGGCTCCGTGACGCCGAAGCAAACCTTCTTTTCGCCGCGCAGCAGCGGCTTGAGGATGCGTTCCTTCTGCTCGGGCGTTCCATGCACCACGATCGAATGAGGGCCGAACAGGTTCACGTGAATCGCGGTGGCCGCGGAATAGCCGCCGTTGCTGGACGTGGCGGCGTGCATCATGATCGCGGCCTCGGTCACGCCCAGGCCGGATCCGCCAAGCTCGGTCGGCATGGTGATGCCGAGCCAGCCCGCGGACGCCATTGCCTGATAATATTCCTCGGGAAAGCGGGTCTTCTCCTCGCATTCCGTCCAATATTCGTCGCTGAATTGACTGCACAGCCGGCGAACGCTCTCGTCGATGGCCGATTGGTCGTCGGTGAGGCTGATGTCCATTTCTACCCTCTGATCAGATTCCGGCGGAGGACGTTCGGCAATGTCGGCGTGACTGGCGAGGCCCGCGCAGACCGGTCCCATATACGACCGTTATGCACATTTGCAAACCAAATTGAAATCCGATACCGTCGTTCCGCGCCTTAGGTCCGCTCGTCGGCTGCCACGCGGCCGTGGGGCAGGAGGCGCCTGCCATTGGTGCCACCGCGGCGGGACTGTCTTTGTATATGAGAACACAATTTGTATATGGGAAATGACGGGCGTCGACGACGCCGGCCGAAGGGCAGGATGGATCGGTTTGCGGTGCGATGAGGCAGTCTCGCGAGTCAGGATGTGCGGGTGCGTGAGGTGACGGAAGACAGGGCCTCCCCGGAGCGCGAAGAGCTGATTGCGTGGGTGGAGGAAATAGCCGGCGGCAGGGTGGTGGGTGAGACGCTCGCCTCCGGAGGCAATCGCTGCGTCGGCGTGGCGCTGACGCTCGAGAGGGACAATGGCGACACGGTCCCGCTGTTCCTGCGCTATCAGGTCTTTGAGGATGCGCGCGGCGGTCCCTACACGATCCGGCGCGAGGCCGAGGCCTATCGCGCGTTGCAGCAGACGAACGTGTGTCTTCCCGCCTTCGTTGGCAGGCACCCCGAATATCAGGCGATGGTGACCGGGCAGCTTTCAGGCAGCGCCGCCTATCGTGCCTTGCAGGACGAGGCCGAGAAGGATTCGCTTGCGCGGCAGTGCGCGGCGGCGCTTGCGGCGCTTCACAGGATCGACGCTTCGCAGCTCGACATGCCTGCCTTCGGCAGCCACCGGACGATCCATCAGGCCGTCCGGGCGGAATTCGACAATTGGTACGAAATGTATCGCGCGACGGGGCGCCAGGATCCGTTGATCGAGTTCGGCAGGATCTGGCTGGACGATAATCTGCCGGAATTTGACGGTCCGGCGGTGCTCGTTCACGGCGATGCGGGTCCGGGCAACTTCATGTTCGAAAACGGGCGGCTGACCGGGTTGATCGACTGGGAGTTGTCGCATCTGGGCGATCCGATGGAAGATATCGCATGGATGTCGTTGCGGTCCGTGCTCGAGCCCGTGCCCCGCTTTCCTTCCTGTATCGAGGCGTATGAGGAAGCCGGCGGCCAGCCCGTCGATCTCGATCGCGTGCGCTACCATCGCGTTCTCGTATCCTGGCGCATCTGCATCATCCGCCATTGCAACGCGAGCGGTCGGGCCGGAGCATCGGTCATCAACCGGGCGCTCAACCGGCGTCTCCTGATCGAGGCGATCGACGACGTCGAAGGCCATGCGCCCGCTTCGGCGCAGCCCGAGGATTTCGAGCCCGGTGAATATGATCGTCTGTTCGAACAGGTTCTCGAAGATATCCGGACCGTCGTCGTTCCGGCCTGCAGCGACGACGGCGGGGCAGCCGAGAAGGCCAAGGACGTCGCCAAAGCGGTCAAGTTCATGCGGCAGCTCTACAATATCGGCCCCCAAGTGCGGCAGCGCGAGCGCGACGCAATGGCCGTCCTGCTCGGCGAACCGCCGTCGTCGCTGGAGGACGGGCGCGCGAAGCTCGCCGATCGGATATGCGCGCGCTCGGTGAGCCGCGACGAGGCGCTTGCCTTCTTCCGATTGTCCGCGGCGCTCGAAACGCAATTGGCCTCCGGCGCGATGGGCAGGCTCGCATCGCGCCACTATCCCCCTTTGACGGATCCAGGACGATCATGACCTCGACATCGCCTTTCGGGCCCAAGGACGACCGTCTCCATACCGACGAGATGAGCGATCGCTGGTGGGAAACCGAGACCGCCTGGTTTTCCTTCTGCGTGCCCGAGCTGCGTCTGGGAGGCTGGCTCTACGCACATATCAGGCCGAATATCGGCAATGTCGCGGGCGGCGCCTGGGTTTGGGACGATAAGGCGCATCTGCCCTGGGAAGTGTCCTATTCGGCCAATTACACCTGCCTTCGCCTGCGCCACGGCACGGACCTCGACGATTGCGTCCTGCCCACCGGCGTGGGCATCAGGGTGACCGAGCCGCTCGCGCGCTACGATCTGACCTACAAGGACGGCGAACGCCTCGACGTCGCGCTGACCTTCGATGCGGTCATGCCGCCGCGTCCTTTGCGCAGCACCGGTTCGGTGTTCGGCAACCTCAACCATTTCGACCAGTTCGGGCGCGTCACGGGACGGCTGATCCTCCACGGGGAAGAGATCGCCGTAGACTGCCTTGCGATGCGCGATCGCAGCTGGGGTCCGCGGCCGGAACACCGGCCGAAGACCAGCGCCTATACGACCGGCATCGCGTCGCCCGACCATGCCTTCCTGGCGGTCACCAGCGCGGGATCGGACAAGCAAAGCATCGACCACGGGTTCCTTACCCGCGACGGCAAGACCTGCGACCTGGTGCGCGGCACGCGCAAGACGGTGCAGGATCCGTTCCATGGCTGGGCAAACGAAGTCCGCATCGAAGCTGTCGACGAGGACGGCCGCATCCTGCGCGCGACCGGCCGCAGGCTCAGCGGGATCATCATCAATCGCCACAGTTTCATCGACAGCAACGGCCTGATCGAATGGGACATTGACGGGGCTCGCGGCCATGGTGAGGATCAGGATCTGTGGCTTGTCCACGATTGGGCGGACGATCGGCGCCGGGCGCGCGGCTAGATTGAATGAGGCCGCAACCGGCAAAGCAGCGCCTCATGGAGACGCAGATTGGGAGAGAGGATCAATACGGTCAGCGGGCCGATCGGGCTCGACGCCCTCGGGAAGACGCTGATGCACGAGCATCTGTCGATCGGGCTGCCGGGATGGGAAAGCGACACGCTCGTCGATGCTCGGCACAGGCGCGGCATGGTCGCGCGATGCGTCGATCTGGTCGAGGAGTTGCAGGACAACGGTTTCAGCAGCCTGCTCGATCCGTGTCCGAACGACATCGGCCGTGATATCGACTTGATGGGGGAAGTCTCCGGCAGGACCGGTTTCAACATCCTGTTCGCGGTCGGCCTCTACGACGAACAGATGGCCGGCTCCTATTGGAAGATCAAGGCGGCGCGCGATCCCGATGCGGAGAGATACATTGCCGACATGTATGTCCGTGAAATCGAGCGGGGCGTCGGTGCCGCGGGATGCAAGCCCGCCATCATCAAGGTGGCAACGGGAACGGCGCCTTTCTCGCATTTCGAATCCGTGGCTCTGCGGGCGGCCGCGACCGCCTCGGCGGCGACCGATACGCCGATCACCACGCATACGGCGGGGATCGATGGCGAGAAGCAGCTCGTGTTGCTGACGGAACATGGTGTGCCGGCGCACCGCATCATCATCGGTCATTGCTGCGGTTCGAACGATGGCCATTACCATCGGGAGATATGCCGGCTCGGAAGCTATATCGGTTTCGACAGGTTCGGCCTTTCGCAATTCAACAGCGACGACAATCGCATCGCGTCGCTCGCGTCATTGTTGAAGGCGGGATTTGCGCAACATGTCATCGTCTCGCATGATTGCACCTTCAATTTGAGAGGAAACCTGGTCGGCCGGGAGGACTGTCCTCCGGTGGTGCGGCCTATGCATTTCTCGCGCAATATCGCGCCCAGCTTGGTGGCAAGCGGGATCGAAAGCGCGACCATCGACGCCATTCTGACCGACAATCCGCGGCGCTATTTTTCCGCCGATGCGTTGCCGCAGGCGGCATGAGCGCGGGCGGATCGAAGCATTTTTGGGATCGGCCGCAGCCGCCAAACCCGGTCTCTTATATGAATTGTGTGCAAATATGCGGATTGCTATGTCGCGTCGAACGGTGATTCTTTGAGGGAGGGCGTGGGCCGCCTTCCCGGGTTCGATCAGGCGGCATCGGGGTCCGGCGGCGGCCGGACGAGGCTCACCGGTTCGGGCCGATGCCTGGAATCGCCCGTCATCGCGCGGGGTGGGAGCGGCAGGTGTTCGAAGTCGAAGCATTTCCACGCGGCAGGACCGCGATCGTCAGCGCCGCCACCTTCGGCATGGGCGAAGCGCCCGGCTATTCCTCGCTCGATCTGGCCGCAAGGGCCGGCGTCGAGGCCGTGGCCGCCGCCGGACTGACGCTTTCGGATATCGACGCCACGTTCGCGGCCCTGCCTTCCGACATGTTCGGCCTGGCGGCCGCCGAATATCTCGGGATCCGGCCAAAGCTGACCAGCGGCAATCGCCCGGGCGGTTCCTCGTTCATGACGCATGTCGTCCATGCCGCCCTCGCGCTCGAAGCCGGCGCCTGCAACGCGGCGCTGATCATGTACGGCAGCAACCAGCGAACCGGTGCCGGCGGCCTGGTCGGGGCGCCGCGCTCCGCGCCTTATGAAACGCCCTACAGGCCGCTCTATCCGGCATCGAGCTATGCCCTCGCAGCCGCGCGCCATATGCACGAATTCGGTACGACGCGGGAGCAGCTGGCCGAAGTGGCGGTCGCCGCGCGCGCCTGGGCCAATTTGAACTCGGAAGCGTTCGCGAAGGGTCCGCTGACCATCGAGGATTGCCTGTCCGCACGGATGGTGTCCGACCCGCTGTCGGTTCGCGACTGCTGTCTGATAACCGATGGCGGAGCGGCGATCGTGATGACCCGTGCCGACAGGGCGGCCGATCTCGTGGCCACGCCTGTTCTCGTGCTGGGCGGTGCCGCCGCTGCCTGGCACAATGAGATCACATCCATGCCGGACCTGACCACAACCGCCGCGAAGGAATCCGGCGCGCGCGCCTTTGCCCAGTCGGGCTACGGGCCGAACGACATGGACGTCGTGCAGCTTTACGATGCCTTCACGATAAACACGATCCTGTTCCTCGAGGATCTCGGCTTCTGCGCCAAGGGGGAAGGCGGGCGCTTTGTCGAGCACGGCGCCATCGGCCCGGGCGGGCGTCTTCCCGTGAACACCAATGGCGGCGGGTTGTCCTGCGTCCATCCTGGCATGTACGGCCTGTTCGCGATTTGCGAATGCGTCGGGCAGCTGCAGGGCGGGGCGGGCGATCGACAGGTGCCGGGCGCCGGGCTCGGCGTCGCGCACGGCAACGGTCTGGTGCTTTCCAGCCAGGCGACTGTCGTCCTGGGCACTCCGGACACCCTCTGACTCCCATATCTGGAGGTGCATGGCATGGAAATTCATCCCGAAGCCGACTTCCGCCGCTTTCTGGACGAGGGCCGGTTCATGATTCAGCGCAGCGCGTCGACCGGTGGCTATGTTTTTTATCCCCGGATCGCCGAGCCCGGGACGGGGGCCATGGATCTGGAGTGGGTGCCCGCCTCGGGAGAAGGAACCGTCTATTCCTGCACGACCGTGCGCAAGCGCGAACCCGGCCAGTCCTACAATGTGTCGATCGTGGAGCTGGCCGAAGGGCCGCGCATGATGAGCCGGGTCGTGGGCATCGGGCCCGAAGACGTGCGGATCGGCATGGCCGTCCGGGCGAAGATCATCACCGAGGCCGAGAATGCGCTCGTCGTCTTCGAACCTGCCCGGCACGGTTGACGGACATCCGGCGAAACCCGTCAGCCTTCGAAGCCCATCACTTCCGAAATCGTGGCCGCGGTCGCCTTCGCGAGCGCGCTCAATTCGTCGGTCCGGACCTCGATGCGCGATGTCGGCGCGGCAAGGACGAGGCTGCCGATCAGATCGCCGCTTTCGCCATAGATCGGAGCGCCGAACCCGGTCACGCCCGCGGTCGACTGGTCCCGCGTCACGGCGACGCCGCGTTTGCGGGCTTCGTCGATTGCCTGCTTCAATTCCGCCTTGCTGGCGATTCCGGTCGGCGTGAGAGGCTTGATCTTGGCGTGCTTGATGTAATCGGTGGCCAGACGGGGATCGCCGAAAGCCAGGATGACATGGCCGCTGGCCGATGCATGGAGAGGACGTCGATCGCCGATCTTGGCGGAGAAGCGGAGCGCGCTGGGCGACTCCACCTTGTCGACATAGACCGTCGATTGGCCGTCTTCCGATAGCGTGCCGATGACCGCCGTTTCGCCGGTCCTTTCGGCTATCTCGCGAAGGATCGGTCTCGCGACCTCCGGAAAATGCCGATTGGCGAGAATCCGGCTGGCGAGACGGAAAGCCGCGCCATCGAGCTTGTAGGCGCCCGCAACCTGCCGGATGTGCCCCATTTCGCCAAGGGCGCGAAGCAGGACGAGAAGGCTGCTTTTCGGCGTGTTGAGCGCCCGTCCCAAGGACGAGAGGGTCCAGTCCTCGGTGTCATCGGACAAGGTGTCCAGAATCTGAAGAATGCGCACCGCCGACCGGGGACTTTCGCGTCTGGATCTTTCCTCGGACATGGCTTCCCTGTGCATATATATGAACAACATTCACCTTGATAGACGAATGCTGTCCCGATATGGTGTTTGCATATCGGAACGGATTAGAGAAAGTCCAGGCGGGACGGAAGCTTCGGTCTTCGGGTCATGAGAGCATCGCGCGAAAAAGTGGGTACCATTGACAGGTCGCCATGTTCCTCCGGAACATGGCTGCTCAGTGCGGGGCACTGAGCACCTGATCAATTTTCGCAAATAGCGATGCGGCAACGAAGAGTTATAGCGGTGCCTTCGGCTGGGAGTGCAACAGGTGGACGATGAACTTGTGCTGTTTGAGCGCCGGAACAGCGCGGCGGTAATCACCATCAATCGCCCCGACCGGCGCAACGCTCTGAACGAAGGCGTGGCGGACGGCATTATGACCGGAATTGAACGGGCCGAGGCCGATCCGGCGTGTCGCTCGATCATCCTTACCGGCGCGGGCGATCGGGCATTTTGCGCCGGAGGCGATCTCGGCAAGGACAAGAGCGGGACCCCGTTCGACATCGATTTCGCCAATCCGCGCAGTTTCGTGATCAAGCTGCTCAAGCGCATGAACGATTGCCGGCTCCCGATCATCGCGCGGGTCAATGGCCATGCCCTCGCAGGCGGCTTTGGCCTCCTTTGCGCCTGCGACATGGCAGTCTCTGTCGATACGGCGCGCTTTGGTACGCCGGAAAGCCGGATCGGCATCTTTCCGATGATGATCCTGCCGCACA
The DNA here is from genome assembly GCA_035248285.1 of Allosphingosinicella sp. Classification (GTDB taxonomy): domain Bacteria; phylum Pseudomonadota; class Alphaproteobacteria; order Sphingomonadales; family Sphingomonadaceae; genus Allosphingosinicella. Next base: position 30,061 of record DATFHP010000026.1, read on the forward strand.
TGATGCGTGTCATACCCCGGCGGCATCTCCTGGAGATGTGCATCACCGGCGAGCAGATCGATGCCGAGCAGGCGCGCCAATTCGGCATCCTCAATCATGTCGTTGCGGCAGGCGAGCTGGACGAGAAGGTCGAATGGCTTGCCGCGCGCGTCGCCCGGAGTTCGCCAACCGGCATCCGTATCGGCAAGATGGCCCTGTCGGCCATGCAGGACATGACGATGGAACAGGCGCTCGAATATGCGCAAGCGACGCTGCTGGTCATGACGAGCACCGACGATGCGGCCGAAGGAATCCGCGCCTTTCAGGAGAAACGCTCTCCGGCGTGGGCGGATGCGCCGTCGGCCTGACGCGACCCTTCGGCTTGGCTAGAGAGTGATTTCGAGCCAGATGGAATCATCTGGCGGCTCGGAAATCACGGCAATCAAAGAACTTTCTAGCTTCGCTCCGGTTCAACCTGAACCGGGGCGAAGCTAGAAGGGGCACGAGCGCGGCCCCGCTCGTCTTCCAAACGGCCGGGCCGCTCCGTCAGCGGCTCGTCATCGCGATGATGGCTTCATAGCGGCGCAGAATGCGTTCCGATTGGCGCAGGTGCGGCATGTCGATCATCTCGCCTTCGATGCCGACGACGCCCATGCCCGGATTTGCCGCGAAGGCCTCGACGATGCTGCGCGCACGCTTCACCGCTTCCGGCGAGGGCGTGAACACCTCGTTGATGATGTCGACCTGATTGGGGTGAATGGCGATGCGGCCGGTAAAGCCGTCGCGGCGTGCCCGCAGACAGTCCGTTCTGAACGCTTCGGTTTCGCGATAGTTGGTGAACGCGGTCTCGATCGGGTCGACGCCCGAAGCGACGGCCGTCAGCAAGGCCATGGACCGGGCCATGACATAGGTTTCGGTATAGGCGCCGGCCCCGTCGTGATTGGCTTCCGCGCCGATGTCCGCGGCCAGGTCCTCGCCGCCCCAGGTGAGGCCGCTCATGCGACTGGTCGATCCGGGAATGGTGGGCAGCGCCAGCACCGCAGCGGCGGTCTCGGTCGCGACCGGCAGGAGCTTGGTCGCCCCATCGGCGATGCCGTTGCGCGCCTCATGATGCGAAAGGCGGGCGCAAATGTCGGCCATGTCCCTGCCGCCGACGGCCTTGGGAATCATGATGCCGTCGGGCGTTCCGGGCATGACGGCCGCCAGATCGTCGTCGGTCAGGCCGGTATCGAGCGCGTTGACGCGGACATATAGAAGGGGGCGGGCTTCGTTCGGAACCTGCCGCTTCAGAAACGCCGCGGTCATCGAACGAGCCTTCGGCTTTTCCGAAAGCGCCACCGAATCCTCAAGGTCGAGGATCAGCGCATCGGCCCTTGTCTCGAGGCATTTCTCCTGCTTGCGGGCGCTGTCTCCGGGCACGAACAATATCGATCTCATCGGCAATGTGTCTCCACGCGAACTGGCTTCGGATTCCGCCGCACCCGACGACTGTCACCGCCGCGCTCGTCGTCGGCTGGCCGATCGCATATATATTCACCGTTCGCGCTTGTAAACGAATGGGCCGGCAAGTAAGCTGAAGCGGACAAGCCGAGCCGCGGCTGCATGCATGCGGCGGACGGTGCGTATTTCCCGCCATCGCGCCGTCGTCAGGGGGGCTTTGGCATTCTGATTTGACGTGAGTGTCGACGGAAGATTTTCGTGGCGAGAAAAGCTGAGCTTCCTCCTTATGGTCTGCCGGCCAAGAACCGGTCCGTCCTTCTGGTCAGGCGGCCCGAAGCCATTCCTCAGCCATGCGATTTCGAGCTGGCCGACAGCGCCGTGCCGGACCCGGGCGAGGGCCGGTTCCTCGTGCGCAACCTGTTCCTTTCCGTGGACCCGGCGCAACGCGGCTGGGCTGCCGACGTCGCCAATTATTCGAGTCCGGTGCCGTTGGGAACGCCGATGCGGGCGCTGGCCGTCGGCATCGTCGTCTCGTCGCGGTGCGACGGCGTAGCCGAAGGCGACCTGCTCTACGGGTGGTTCGGATGGCAATATTATTGCGTGGCGGGACCGGATCAAATCCTGTTGCGCGGGATATTCGACGTTCCGCTCACCGCCTACCTCGGCCTGCTCGGAATCAACGGGATGACCGCCTATCTGGCGCTCACCGAAATCGGCAGGCCGGAAGCGGGAGAGACGTTGCTGGTCTCGACGGCGGCCGGCGCGGTCGGAAGTTTCGTCGGTCAGATCGGCAAGCTGCGTGGATGCACGACGATCGGATTGACCGGTAGTGCCGCCAAGGTGGCGCGATGCGAGCAATCCTATCGCTACGACATGGCCATCAACTACAAGGACGAAGACTGGCAGGATCGGCTCGCGGAAGCGCTGCCGAATGGGGCAGACATTTATTTCGACAATACCGGCGGTCCTATCCTCGATGCGGCTCTGCGCCGGATGGCCGTCGGCGGACGCATCGTCCAATGCGGCACGGCGTCCATCGCGACCTGGAACCCTCCTCCCCAGGGGCCGCGCAACGAGCGCGAGATCTTGACCCGGCGTCTGCAATGGGGCGGCTTCGTGATATTCGATCATCTGGCGCGTTTTCAGGAAGCCGCCGAACGTCTCTGCGCCTGGTACAATGAGGGCGCGATCATATGCGATGAAGACATTTCCGTCGGCATCGATCAAGCGCCGGGGTCGATCGCCGATATCTATGCCGGACGAAACAGCGGAAAGAAGATGATCGACGTCACCTGTCCCGACGGGCAGTAGGTGCGGATCTTCGGGATGGGCCTCGCGTGCGTATCATAGAGCAGCAAGAGCTGGATATTTCCGAGTTCATCGGAGCGGGCGAGACCGTCGTCTGGGGGCAGGCCTGCGCGGAGCCGCTTACGCTCACCGAAGCGCTGGTAAGCCAGCGCGCAAGGATCTCTCGCTTTCGTGCCATCATCGGGGCCACTTTCTCCGGCACCTTCCGCGCGGAGCATGCCGATCACATCGACTTTGTCGGCACCGGCGCCGTGGGGATGGTCCGTCAGCTCGCAAAGGCGGGCGCGGTCGACATCATTCCCTTTCACATCACCGCATGTGACCGTGCCATCGAAAACGGGTGGCTTCGCTGCGATGTCGTCCTGGTGCAGGTCGCGCCGCCCGATGCGGAGGGCAGGTACAGCATCGGCCTGACCAGCGACTGGATCCGGACCGCCGTAAAACATGCGAGGGTCGTCATTGCCGAGGTCAATGCGCAGGTGCCGCGAACAACCTGCGCGGAACCGTTGACCGACGCGGACATAGACATTCGCGTCGATACCGATCGACCGCTGCTCGAGGTCAAGTCGACGGTGCCGGGCGATGCCGATCGGGCGATCGCGAAGAACGCGCTGGAACATATCCCCGATCGAGCGGTCGTGCAGGTCGGGATCGGCTCGGTGCCCGACGCGCTGGTTCCGATGCTCAAGGATCACAAGGGGCTCGGCATTCACTCGGGCATGATCGGCGACACCGTCGTCGACTTGATCGAATGGGGAGTCGTCACCAACGCGCATAAGGAAATCGACAAGGGGATCACCGTGACCGGTGCCCTGCTCGGCACGCGCAAGCTCTACGATTTCTGCGACCGGAATCCGGGCGTGCGGATGGATCCGGTTGGGCGGACCCACGACATCGCGGTCGTATCGTCCCTTTCGAACTTCATTGCGCTCAATTCCGCGGTCGAGGTCGACCTGTCGGGTCAGATCAACGCCGAGGCGGTCGGGAAGGCCTATCTCGGTGCGGTCGGCGGACAGCTCGATTACGGACGCGGCGCGCTTCGCTCGCCGGGCGGACGTTCGATCATCGCCTTGCCGAGCACGACCGCCGACGGCAGGAGCCGGATCGTCGCGGCGTTGAACGGGCCGGTCACCACGCCGCGCAGCGATGCGGACCTTATCGTCACCGAATATGGCGTGGCCGACCTGCGGGCCAGGACGTTCGGCGAACGGATCAGGGCGCTGATCGCGATTGCGCACCCCTCCCATCGGGAGACGCTCGAACGCGAGGCATTCGTCGCGGGCGCCATCCGTAGCGGCTAGGTTCGCGGACGCCGTTGGAAGAGCTGGCCCTTGGGAGAGACGTGGATGCGCCCGTTCGAAAATATCCGAATCATCGAGCTCGGCCGGGTCTTTGCGGCGCCTCTCGCCTGTCAGCTTCTCGCCGATCTGGGCGCCGACGTCATCAAGATCGAGGATCCGCGCGGTGGCGATATGATGCGCAGCGCCGGTCCCGGCTTCGTCCGCGACGCGCAGGGCAACGAGACCCCAAACAGCGGCAAGTTTCAGGCGCTCAACCGCAACAAGCGTTCCATCACCGTCGACATCACGACCGCCGAAGGCCAGGAGATCGTTCGGGGACTTGCGGCCAAAGCCGACGTCCTCGTCGAGAATTACAAGGTTGGCGATCTTGCCCGGCGAGGGCTGGACTATGCTTCGATCAAGGCCGTCAATCCGGCGATCGTCTATGGCTCGATCACCGGTTTCGGGCAGACAGGTCCCTATCGATCGCGCGCCGGGCTCGATCCCGTGGCGCAGGCCATGAGCGGATATATGAGCCTGAATGGCGAGGCGGAGGGGCCGCCGCTCAGGAGCACCGTCAACGTCATGGATTTCGCCACCGGGCTCATCGCGGCGCTGGCCGTCGTGACCGCGCTCTATCATCGCCGGGACACGGGCGAAGGACAGCATCTCGATCTGTCCCTGGTCGACAGCGGGCTTGCGATGATGGCCTTCTCGCTGGTCCCGGCGATCCTGGACGGCAAGCAGCCGGCCCGGACCGGGTCACGCAGCCTTCACTGGGTTCCGAGCGGTGTCTTCGAATGCGCCGAAGGCAGTATCTACCTCGTATCCGGACCGGATCGGGATTTTGCTCGCTTCTGCGACGTCGTCGGCAAGCCCGAATGGAAGGACGATCCCCGCTTTGCGACCCGCGCGGCCCGCGATCGCAACGAGGAGGAGGTGATCGCCCTGGTCGGCGAGATCCTGCGCACCGATAGCGTTTCCGCCTGGGTGGAAAGGCTCGCGGCCGCCGGACTGGTGGCGGCACCGGTCTACGCATTCGCCGATGTCGTCGAAGATCCGCATATCAAGGCGCGCGGACTCATTTCGGAGCTGCCCCATCCTGCGGGGGGCGTGACTCCCAACGTGGAAAATCCGATGCGCTTCTCCGCCATCCCGCCCTGCGACCATGTCGCGGCGCCGTTGCTCGGACAGCATACCGATCAGCTGCTGGCCGATCTGCTCGGATATGACCGCGACCGTATCGCCGGCCTCCGGGATTCCGGGGTGATCTGACTAACCTTGGCTCACCTGGCTGACGGCCCAACATCGCCTTGCGTTCACCGGACATTCCGTTCTAATAAATGCACGCCGTTTACAAAATTGACCTTCAGGGGCCGGATTGTCGACATCCGCCGCAGGATCATTGCGTTGGAGTTTCGGAGTGGAAGATTCCCCGTCACTGCCAGTGATCGTCACCCGGGATGACGAACTGACGATCCTGACACTCAATGCGCCGGCGCGCAGGAATGCGATCTCGACGGAAATGCGGATCGCCTTGCGGGAGTCGTTGCGCGGCGCTTTGGCCGACGATGGCTGCCGGGCAATCATCCTCACCGGCGCCGGAGGCTTCTTTTCCTCCGGCGCCGACGTCGATCAGATGCAGAGCGGCGAGACGATCGACATGGATCGCGTCCGTATGCGGTATCTCGTGCTTCACGATGCCGTGAAGCTGATATGCGAGGGCCCCAAGCCGGTCGTGGCGGCGGTCGAAGGCTTTGCCATGGGGGCCGGCCTTTCGCTGGCCGCGGCATGCGACTTCGTCGTCGTCGCGGAGAGTGCCAAGCTTGGTGCGGCGTTCGGGCGGGTAGGGCTCATCGGCGACTGCGGTCTGCTGTGGAACCTGCCCAAGCGTATCGGCGAAGCGCGCACCAAGGACTTCCTGTTCAGCGGTCGCGTCATCGGCGGCGTGGAAGCCATGGACATGGGGCTCGCCGATCGGCTTGTCGGCCACGGCGAGGCGCTGGCCGCGGCGACGGAGAAGGCGCGCGTCTATGCTGCCGTCGCGCCGCGCACCATCGCGGAGACCAAGACGCTTCTCGCAACGCAATTTTCCTCATTCGAAGCCTTTCTCGCAGCGGAAAGCGGAGCGCAGGACCGCATGGTCCTGTCCGAAGATCATGACGAGGGCCGCAAGGCTTTCGCGGAGAAGCGCCGTCCCGATTTCAAAGGACGGTAAGCGCGCGCTTTCAAGGGAGATTGGAGACGGAATTGGACGAACTCACCAACCTGGACGGCAAGCGGATCATCGTCACCGGTTCGGCTCAAGGCATCGGGCTTGCCATCGTCAAACGGGCGCTGGAGCTGGGCGCGAAGGTGGCGGCAGTGGACTTGAACGAGGACGGCCTCGCCGCGGTCGAAGCCGGGGACGGCCGTGTCCTGCGCATCGCGGGTGACGTGTCCGACCCTTCCTTCGCGCCGAGCGCGGTCGGCCAGGTGATCGATGCCTGGGGCGGTGTCGATTGCCTGGCGAACAATGCCGGCATCTCCCGGCCCGCGATGATAGAGAAAATGACGATCGACCAATGGCGGACGGTTCTGGACGTCAATCTGACCGGCTGCTTCCTGTTTCTACAGGCCGTCGGCAGGCACCTGCTGGAGCGGGCCCGGAACGGAGAGCGCGGGCACGGTTCGATCGTCAATATCTCGTCGGATGCCGGCAAGCGCGGTTCGATCGGGCAGATCAACTACGCCTCGACCAAGGCGGGCCTTCTGGGCATGACCATGAGCGCGGCGCGCGAATGGGCGAAGCATGAAATCCGCGTGAACGCGGTCTGCTTCGGTGTCGTCGAGACGCCGATGACGGACGTGGTTCGCGGCGAGAAATTCCGCGACGGCATCCTTGCGCAGATCCCGATGGGCCGCTGGTCGCAGCCGGAGGAGGCCGCTTCGGCGGTCTGTTACCTGTTTTCCAACGGCGCATCCTACATCACCGGACAGAGCATCTCGGTGAACGGCGGCTATCACATCGCGATCTGACGAGAGTTGGCACGGAGTCCGTCATGCTCGATTACGAGGAAGTGAAGAACTTCCAGTTCAGCACCGCTCCTTCCAGCTACGGCGCGAAGGATGCCATTCTCTATGCCTTGGCGCTGGGCTACGGCGAAGATCCGCTCGATGAACGCCAGCTGCGCTACGTGACCGAGGCCGATCAGCGCGTGGCGCCGACGATGCCCGTGGTGTTCTGCCACCCCGGCCTTTGGATCAAGGAACCCAAACTGGGGCTGGACTGGCGCAAGCTGGTGCACGTCGGTCAGCGGCTGAAGCTGGAAGGTCCGCTCGGCAGTTGCGGGACGATCAGCAGCCGCACCTGCAATGCTGTCGTCGCCGATCGCGGCGAGGGCAGGGGCGCGATCATCGTGCAGCGCCGCGAAATGTCGGATCAGTCGACAGGCCGGATGGTCGCCGCAATCGAGTCGACCTATCTCGCCCGCGGCGACGGCGGATTTTCGGTGGCGGATGGGCGCAGCGATCCGTTGCCCGAAACGGCCGGCGGACCGGAGCCGGTAGGCGGCGACGAAATCGTGCTGGATATGCCGACCCTCCCGCAGTCTGCCTTGCTGTACAGGTTGAGCGGCGATTCCAATCCGCTGCATTCCAGTCCGCACGCAGCGGCGGCGGCGGGCTTTCCGCGCCCGATCCTGCATGGCCTGTGTACCTACGGCCTGGCGGCGCGGGCGATCCTTTCGGCCCTATGCGATTATGACGGCGGCAAGCTGAAAGAGATGTACGCCCGCTTTTCCGCCCCGGTCTTTCCCGGCGAGACCATCCGCTTTCTGATGACCAAAACCTCCGATGCCGAGGTGCGTTTCGAAGCCAGCGTGCCGGCACGGGAAGTGACGGTGCTGAAGGAGGGGTGGGCCTGCCTGGGATGAGCGCGCCCTGTTCGTCGTCCGTTGGCCCCTCTCCCATCACCGGGGTTCGGCACATCTCGCGGCGATAGAGTGATTTCGAGCCAGATGGAATGAGCTGGCCGCCGTGCCCCCGGCACGGCTGCCGATTGCCGGGGGCAATCGGCACCTGCTCATTCTGGCGGCTCGAATGCGCCGGGTCCGAAGCTGGCGGGGCCAGCTTCGGACCCAAGCACGGCAATCAAAGAACTTTCTAGCCTCGTTCCGGTTCAACCTGAACCGGAACGAGGCTAGCGCGCCATCAGGCTTGATTGGAGCAGCCGCGCGGCGGTCGCCTCCAGATGGGCCTGGATGAGCTTCACGCCTTTTTCCTCGTCGCGGGTCAGCGCCGCAGTGAGAAGTTCGGTATGCTCTGCCGTGACGTCCCGGTCGGGGTCGGGATCGGCATTGATGATGTGGCTGGCGCGCTCGCTTTGGGCATGAAGCATGCGCCGCAACTGGAGAAGCCAGACACAATTGCATCCCGCAACAAGAACTTCGTGGAACTCGAAATGCGCGACATCCCATTCGTCGTTGAACAGACCATCGTCGAGGAAACGCGGGGTGCGAACCAACTGATGATGCGCGCCGACGAGCCGCTTTTCCCATCCCAGATCGCCCGCCCGCAAAGATCGGCGGAGACACTCCCCCTCCACATTGATGCGAACGGTGGTCAGGTCGCGAAGCTCCTCCGCCGAGATCGACTTGGCCCTGAAACCGCGTTGCGGCTCGGATTCGATCAAGCCGTCGGCCGTTAGCCGCGCCAAAGCTTCGCGGATTGCGCCTTGGCCGACGCCAAATTTCTCGACCAGCTCGCTGACCTTCAATCGCGCGCCGGGACCGATCCGCCCGGAAAGCAGCTGCCGACGCAGCAGCGCGTAAGTGCCTTCGGTCAGACTTCCGTATGTTGCTGCAAGGGTTCGATACATGTCAGAAGAATTCCATCTTGGCAGAACCGGCTCGCCGCGGACTCATCGCCATCCCTAGGAGATACGCTTTTGGTGCGCAATCGACAACGCCACTGCGCGAGAAAATCCAGATTTCGGAGCCCAGTGTTCATCCTGGTTCGACGTCGCCCAAAAAAGTAGACTTTATGTTGACACCCTCAGATGCGGATGCGTATCTGGAGATGCGAGCCAGTGAAGCTCCGGCACCGGGTGGCGCTGCGATGGCTAGGGATATTGCCTTCGCGGGGGCCCGTCGCTGGTGATGGTGAATATGCTATAATCGAGCCAATGTGCGTGAATAGCGTGTTGCATCACCCAATATGGAAGATGTTCGGATCTCGCCTTCGGTCATTCGAACGCGCGAACCCTCGCTGGAATGGGGAAGGCCGTGTCGACAATGACATCAGAAACGACGGTGATCGATTTCATAGACCGCAGCATGGATGGGCTCTTCAGCGACGGCCTGCCGATTGTGCCGCCTACGGCCGACGCCGTCAACGCGTTCGTCCTCGCCAGCGGCCTCGAGGCCGGGACGTTCCTGGGTGAGTTTCGTCCGCGACAGAGCCGGGTCACGGTGAAGGATGTTGCGGTGAACGCTGTCATGGCGGGATGCAAGGCCGACTATGCGCCGGTCGTCGTGGCGGCGGCGCGCGCGTTGATGGACGAGAGCTTCGATGTCTGGGGCATTGCCTGCAGCACCAAAGGCTCCGCGCCCCTGATCATCGTGAACGGTCCGGTCCGCGGTGCGATCGGACTCAACTGCCGTACCAACGTCTTCGGGCCCGGCTTTCGTGCCAATGCAACGATCGGCCGTGCGGTTCGGCTGATGATATTGAACCTGGGTGGCGCGAGACCCGACGAGCTCGACAAGGCCACGCTCGGAAATCCGGGCCGTTTCTCGCAATGCATCGGGGAGGATGAGGAAGATTCGCCCTGGGTGCCGCTGCATGTCGAGCGCGGCTATGCCCCCGAACAGAGCGCCGTCACCGTTTTCGGCGGCGAAAGCCTGAGGCTGGTGAACGTCCACTATAATTCGGCCGATGCGGTGCTTGCCGCAATGGCCGAGACCCTGGCGGTTTGCGGAATATTGAATGCCAACAACATCACCGGCCTCAGCCCGCACGTGCTCGTGTTCGCCAAGGAGCATCGGGATCTTCTTCATGCGGCCGGCTGGTCCAAGGAATCGATCCGCAACTATATGGCCGAAAATGCGATCATCCCGGAAGCGCGTCTACGCCAGGTGGACGGTGTGTCGGTCGAACCGCGCCGCGTCGTCGAAGACCCCAACCAGCTGCTGATCGTCGCTGCTGGCGGTTTTGCGGGCCGCTTCGCGGGCATATTGCCCGGCTGGTCCTGGCAGAGTCAGCCTGTCACCGTCGCTGTCGAACCGCTGCCGCGTTAAACTCCATGGCTAGTCAAGAAAGGGCACACATATGGAATTCCTGGATCCGAGTGGGGGAGCGGC
>DATFHP010000027.1:0-13126 GCA_035248285.1 Allosphingosinicella sp.
CGAATTCATTCCGGTCGCCGAGGACACCGGCCTGATCGTGCCGATCGGCAATTGGGTCCTTCAAGAGGCCTGCCGTCACGCCAAGCGATGGCCGCAGGATGTCCACGTCGCGGTCAACGTGTCATCGGTGCAGTTCCGCAAAAGCGGGCTCGCCAATGCGGTGATGCAGGCGCTGGCGGTCAGCGAACTCGAGCCGGCACGGCTCGAGGTTGAGATCACCGAATCGATCTTCCTCGAAAGTTCGGAAGCGACGCTGGCGGTGCTGCATTCGCTGCGCGCGCTCGGCATCAAGATCGCGCTCGACGATTTCGGCACCGGCTATTCGAGCCTCAGCTATCTGCAGAGCTTCCCGTTCGACAAGATCAAGATCGACCGCTCGTTCATCCAGGAACTGCTCAACCGTCCGGGCGCGTCGGCGATCGTGCAGGCGATCATCGATCTGGCGACGGCGCTGGGGATGGAGACGACCGCCGAGGGGGTGGAGGATTCGATGCAGCTCGCCGAACTCAAGACGCATGGCTGCTCGTCGGTGCAGGGCTTCCTGTTCAGCAGGCCGGTCAATGCGATCGAAGCCATGAAGCTGATCGAGGACTGCGCAGGCAACCGTCGCGTCGCTTAAGTGCTGTCACGAATAGATTGAACCCCAATCCGTTCGCCCTGAGCTTGTCGAAGGGCTTCCTTCTTCCTGCCAGGAACAAAGAGAGAATTTCGACAGCTCAGCCCGAACGGTGAACCGATCACACGGTCTCCAGCCGCGCGCTCGGCTGCCGCGGGTGGGCGGCGAGGAACCGGTCGACCGAGGCCGCGCATTCGCGCCCTTCGCGGATCGCCCAGACCACCAGCGACTGGCCGCGGCGCATGTCGCCGCACGCGAACACCCGCGGCAGCGAAGTCTGATAATCGGCCATCGACGCCTTGACGTTGCCACGCGGGTCGAGCGCGACGCCGGTCTGCTCGACGAGGCCCTCGCGCACCGGCCCGAGAAAACCCATCGCCAGCAGCACGAGATCGGCCTTGATCTCGAACTCGCTTCCGGCGACCGGCTGGATCGTCGTGCGGCCGTCGCCGCCGCGCACCATCTCGCCGCGCGCGCATTGCAGCGCCGTGACCTTTCCGTCCGCGCCGACCAGCCGCTGCGTGAGCACCGAGAAATCCCGGTCGCAGCCTTCCTCGTGCGAGGAGGAGGTCCGCATCTTGAGCGGCCAATTGGGCCAGGTCAGTTCCTTATTCTCGCGCAGCGGCGGCTCCGGCAGGATCTCGAGCTGAGTGACCGAACGCGCACCGTGGCGATTGGCCGTGCCGATGCAGTCGGAACCGGTGTCGCCGCCGCCGATCACCACGACATGCTTGTCTTTCGCGCTCAGCGTGCCTTCGGGCGCGGCGCGGGCTTCGTCGTCGCCGGCGTTGCGCTTGTTCTGCTGGGTGAGGAAATCCATTGCGAAATGGGTTCCCTCGAGCTCGCGGCCCGGGACCTCGAGATCGCGCGGCCATTCGGCACCGCCGGCGAGAACGATGACGTCATAATCGTCGAGCAGCCTTTGCACCGACACGTCCTTGCCAATGTGCATGTTGGCGCGAAAGATGACCCCTTCGGCCTCCATCTGGGAGACACGGCGGTCGATCAGATGCTTTTCCATCTTGAAATCGGGGATGCCGTAGCGAAGCAGGCCGCCGAAGCGGTCGCTCTTCTCGAACACCGTCGGCGCATGGCCGGCGCGCGCCAGCTGCTGCGCACAGGCGAGGCCGGCAGGACCCGAGCCGATCACCGCAACGCGGCGCCCGGTGCCGCGCGGTGCCATCTGCGGCTCGATCCAGCCTTCCCTCCAGGCCCGATCGACGATCTCGCACTCGATCGTCTTGATCGTCACCGGCGTGTCGGTGAGATTCAGCGTGCAGGCCGCTTCGCACGGCGCCGGGCACACGCGGCCGGTGAATTCAGGAAAATTGTTGGTGCGGTGCAGCCGCTCGATCGCGGGCTGCCATTCGTCGCGCTGGACCAGATCGTTCCAATCGGGGATGAGATTGTTGACCGGGCAGCCCGAATGGCAAAAAGGGATGCCGCAATCCATGCAGCGCTCGGCCTGCCGCTCGACCTCCTGCTCCTCCAGCGGACGCACGAACTCCTGCCACGTCCGCAGCCTCTCCTCGACCGGCGCATAGCCGCGGTCGTGGCGTTCGATCTTCAGGAATCCCGTCGGGTTACTCATGGTATCGGATCTCCGGGATTCACTCGGCCGCGACGGTCACGAGCGCCGCGTTTTCGGCTTCGATGTCGATCAGCGCGCGCCGATATTCGGGCGGGGTCACCTTGACGAAACGGGTCAGCGCCTTGTCCCAGTCGTCGAGGAGCGCGCGCGCCCGGACGCTGCCGGTGGCGAGCAAATGGCGCTCGACCAGGATGCGGATCCGCTCGGCGTCGAACCGCAGCAGATCGCCCATGCCATTGTCGTGAACGTCGGCGCCACGCTGGCGCGGCGCGCGCGGATCGTCGCGGTCGCCCGCGGCCGGCACGATGGGATCGATCTCGACGGTGGCCTTGTTGCACAGCGCCTCGAACCGTCCTTCGGGATCGTAGACATAGGCGATTCCGCCCGACATTCCGGCGGCGAAGTTGCGGCCGACCTGGCCGAGCACGAGCACCACGCCGCCGGTCATATATTCGCAGCAATGGTCGCCGGCGCCTTCGACCACCGCGATCGCACCCGAGTTGCGGACCGCGAAACGTTCGCCGGCGACGCCGTTGAAATAAGCCTCGCCCGCAATAGCGCCGTAAAGCACGGTGTTGCCGACGATGATATTGTGGGTCGCATCGCGCTCGACCTCCGGCTGGCGGACGATCACCCGCCCACCCGACAAGCCTTTGCCGACATAGTCGTTGGCGTCGCCGATGAGATCGAGCGTGACGCCATGCGCCAGGAATCCGCCGAAGCTTTGGCCGGCGATACCCCTCAGCTGGACGGCGATGGTATCGGCGGGCAGGCCTGCATGGCCGTAGCGGCGCGCGACCTCGCCCGACAGCATCGCCCCGACCGCGCGGTTGACGTTGCGCACCTCGCGTTCGATCCGTACCGGCTCGCGCCGTTCGAGGGCCGCCGCCGAGGCCTCGATCAATTGATGATCGAGCGCCGCATCGAGCCCGTGCTGCTGCGTCTCGCAGTTCCAGCGGGCAATCCGATCGTCGACCACCGGCTGATGGAGGATCCGGCTGAGATCGACCCCGTGCGCCTTCCAATGATCGATGGCAGGCGATGCGTCGAGCAGCTCGGGCCGGCCGATCATCTCCTGGAGGGCGCGCACGCCCAACCCCGCCATGATCTCGCGCAGCTCCTCGGCGACGAAGAAGAAATAATTGATCACATGCTCGGGCGTGCCGGTGAAGCGCGCGCGCAGCACCGGATCCTGGGTCGCGACGCCGACCGGGCAAGTGTTGAGATGGCATTTGCGCATCATGATGCAACCGGCGGCGATCAGCGGCGCCGTCGCGAAGCCGAACTCGTCGGCGCCGAGGATGGCGGCGATCGCGACATCGCGGCCCGTGCGCAGCCCGCCGTCGGCCTGGACGGCGATGCGGCCGCGAAGCCCGTTCAGGATCAGCGTCTGCTGGGTTTCGGCAAGCCCGATTTCCCACGGCAGCCCGGCGTGGGTCAGCGAGGTCAGCGGCGATGCGCCGGTGCCGCCCTCGAACCCCGAGATCGTGACATGGTCGGCCTTGGACTTGGACACGCCCGCGGCGACCGTGCCGACACCGACTTCCGAGACGAGCTTGACCGAGATGCGCGCGCCCGGATTGACGTTCTTCAGATCGTGGATCAGCTGCGCCAGATCCTCGATCGAATAGATGTCGTGGTGCGGCGGCGGTGAGATCAGGCCGACGCCCGGCGTCGAGTGACGCACCGCGGCGATATGCTTGTCGACCTTGTGGCCGGGCAGCTGCCCGCCCTCGCCGGGCTTGGCGCCCTGCGCGATCTTGATCTGCAGATCGTCGGCGTTGACCAGATATTCGGCCGTGACGCCGAAGCGGCCCGACGCGACCTGCTTGATCGCCGAGCGCATCGAATCGCCATTGGCCATGGGCTTGAACCGGTCGCTTTCCTCGCCGCCTTCCCCGGTGTTGGAGCGGCCGCCGATCCGGTTCATCGCGATCGCGAGCGTGGTGTGGGCCTCGCGGCTGATCGAGCCGAAGCTCATCGCCCCGGTCGCGAAGCGCTTCACGATCTCAGCGGCGGGCTCCACCTCGTCGATCGGAATCGGCTGCTTTGCGGGGTGGAACTCCATCAGTCCGCGGATGGTCAGCAGCCGTCGGTTCTGTTCGTTGATGCTGCGCGCGAAGGCGGCATATTCGTCGGGAATATTGCCCCGCACCGCATGCTGGAGATTGGCGACCGACTGCGGCGTCCAGGCGTGCTCTTCGCCGCCGATACGATAGGCATAGGCGCCGCCGACGTCGAGATCGTCGCTATATTCGAGCGGATGCGGCATATAGGCCTCGCGGTGACGGCGCACCGCTTCCTCGGCGACCTCGCCGACGCCGACCCCTTCGATCATCGTCGCGGTGCCGGTGAAATATTTGTCGACGAACGCCGACGACAGGCCGACCGCGTCGAAGATCTGCGCGCCGCAATAGCTTTGATAGGTGGAGATGCCCATCTTGGACATCACCTTGAGCAGTCCCTTGTTGACCGCCTTGATGTAATTGTAGCGCGCCTTTTCGGCATCGACGGCCAGCTCGCCCTCGACGCGCAGCTGCTCGATCGTCTCGAACGCCAGATAGGGATTGATCGCCTCGGCACCATAGCCGGCCAGCACGCAGAAATGATGCACCTCGCGCGCCTCGCCGGTCTCGATGACGAGTCCGGTCTGCATGCGCAGGCCCTGGCGGATCAGATGATGATGGACCGCGCCGGTGGCGAGCAGCGCCGGGATCGGGATCCGTTCGTCGGAAATGCCGCGATCCGAGAGGATCAGCACGTTGACGTCCGCCAGCACCGCCTCGGTCGCTTCCCAGCACAGCCGCTGGAGCGCGGCTTCCATGGCCTGGGCCCCTGCCCCGGCCGGCCAGGTCGCATCGAGCGTCGCGGTCCGGAACGCGCCGTCGAGCACATCCTGGATCGAGCGGATCTTCTCCAGATCCTCGTTGGTCAGGATCGGCTGCGAGACCTCAAGCCGCTTGTGCGTGCCGGCGTGGTGGCCGAGCAGGTTAGGCCGCGGGCCGATCATCGACACCAGGGACATCACCAATTCCTCGCGGATCGGATCGATCGGCGGGTTGGTGACCTGGGCGAAATTCTGCTTGAAATATTCGTACAGCAGCTTGGGCCGTTCGGAGAGCACGGCGATCGGCGTGTCGGTCCCCATCGAGCCGACCGGATCGTCGCCGCCCTGCGCCATCGGGGCGAGGAAGAACTTCAGATCCTCGTCTGTATAGCCGAACGCCTGCTGACGATCGGTCAGGCTGCTCGGGTCTTCGACCGGTTTGCCGTTCGGGCTGGGCGGAAGATCCTTCAGATTGAACTGGGTTTCGCGCAGCCAGTCGCCATAGGGATGCGCCTCGGCCAAGGTCGCCTTGATCTCCTCGTCCTCGATGATCCGGCCCTCGTCGAGATCGATCAGCAGCATCTTGCCCGGCTGCAAGCGCCACTTGCGGACGATCTTTTCCTCCGGGATCGGCAGCACGCCCGATTCCGAGGCCATCACCACCATGTCGTCGTCGGTGACGATGAACCGCGCGGGCCGCAGGCCGTTGCGATCGAGCGTCGCACCGATCTGGCGGCCGTCGGTGAAGGCGATGGCGGCAGGACCGTCCCATGGCTCCATCAACGCGGCATAATATTCGTAGAAGGCACGCCGCTTCGGATCCATCAGCGTGTTGCCCGCCCACGCTTCGGGGATGAGCAGCATCACCGCATGCGCGAGCGAATAACCGCCGGCGAGAAGCAGCTCGAGCGCATTGTCGAGCGAGGCGGTGTCCGACTGGCCGTGCGGGATCAGCGGCCACATCTTGTCGAGATCGGCGCCGAGCAGCGGCGATTCGAGCGTGCGGCGACGCGCGTTCATCCAGTTCACGTTGCCGCGCACGGTGTTGATCTCGCCGTTGTGCGAAAGGAAGCGGAACGGATGGGCAAGCTTCCACGACGGGAAGGTGTTGGTCGAGAAACGCTGGTGGACCATCGCCAGCGCGCTTGTCGTCAGCGGATCGGACAGGTCCTTGTAGAAGCGGCCGACCTGGGTCGCCAGCAGCAAGCCCTTGTAGACGATCGTCCGTGTCGACATCGACGGGATGTAGAAGCTCGCCAGGCCGGGAATCTCGCGCTTCCTGGCAAGCTCCATCAGCGGATTCTGGATCTGCTTGCGCATCGCCAGCAGCTTGCGCTCGAAGCTGTCCTGGTCGCGGATATGCGCGCCCTTGGCGATCACGGCCTGGCGTATCACCGGCATCGATTCGAGCACCGTCCTGCCGAGCCCCTCGGGGTCGGTCGGCACGTCGCGCCAGCCGAGCAGACGCTGGCCTTCGGCGGCGACGAATTTGTCGAACTGGGCCAGCGCCGCATTCTGCGCTTCCTGACCGACGGGCAGGAAGCACATCGCCACCGCATAATCGCCGGGAGGCGGCAGATCGACCCCCTCGGCGTCCGCCCAGGCGCGGAACAACGCGTCGGGAATCTGGATCAGGCAGCCGGCACCGTCGCCGACCAAAGGATCGGCGCCCACCGCGCCCCGATGGTCGAGATTGACCAGGATCTGGAGGCCCTGGCGGATGATGTCGTTCGACTTGCGGCCCTTGACGTCGGCGACGAAGCCGACGCCGCAGCTGTCATGCTCGTTGCGCGGATCGTAGAGCCCCTGACGCTCGGGCAAGTCTCTGGCCGGTTGCACCACCATCTAAGCGACGCTCCTGTTCAATTCATAGGCATCGATCGCCGCCTCGCTCGCGAGCGTGAGGCCGATCTCGTCGAGACCCCGCATCAGGCAGTCACGCCGGAACGGATCGAGCGCGAACGTGAAGCGATCCTGCAGCGGAGAGGTGACCGTCATCGTCTCGAGATCGACGTTGATCGGATGATCCCGCGCCACTTCCATTAGCCGATCGACCGCGTCCTGATCCAGAACAACGGTCACGATTCCGTTCTTGAACGCATTGCCGGAGAAGATGTCGGAAAAGCCGGGCGCTATCACCGCCTCGACGCCGAGATCGGCGAGCGCCCAGGCTGCGTGCTCGCGGCTCGACCCGCAGCCGAAATTGTTGCCGGCGATGATGATCCGGGCGCCGGCATATTCAGGATCGTCGAAGACGTTGCCCGGAACGGCGCGCAGCGTCTCGAACGCATGCTTGCCGAGGCCCGCGCGCGCGATCGTCTTCAAATGCTCGGCCGGAATGATGACGTCGGTGTCGACGTTGGCGAGGCCAAGCGGATAGGCGCGCCCCTCGATGGTGCGGACGGGGTTCACGGGTGCGGCTCCCACAACATATTCCTCCCCTGCATTTGCAGGGGAGGGGGACCATGCGCAGCATGGTGGAGGGGAAACCCCTTCTTATGCGCGTGAAGAATCCCCTCCATCGCTGCGCGGTCCCCCTCCCCCGGAAATCCGGGGGAGGAAAATAGGTAGGCCGCCCTCCTCATGCCATCAGCTCCCGCACATCGGTCAGCCGTCCGGTCACGGCGGCGGCCGCGGCCATGGCGGGCGACAGCAGATGCGTGCGCGCGCCCGGTCCCTGGCGCCCGACGAAATTGCGGTTCGAGGTCGAGGCGCAGCGTTCCTGCGGCGGCACCTTGTCCGGGTTCATCGCCAGGCACATCGAACAGCCCGGTTCGCGCCATTCGAAGCCGGCCTCGACGAAAATCCGATCGAGCCCCTCGCTTTCCGCCTGCCGCTTGACGAGGCCGGAGCCCGGAACGACCAGGGCCTGCTTGATCGCATCGCTGACCTTGCGCCCACGCACCACGCCGGCGGCTTCGCGCAGATCCTCGATCCGGCTGTTGGTGCAGCTGCCGATGAAGATATGCTGCACGGGCACGTCCTGCAGCCGCGTACCCGCCACGAGCCCCATATAATCCAGCGACTTGCGCGCCGCGGCCTGCTTGGCGGGATCGGCGAAGCTCTCCGGATCGGGCACCGCGGCGGTGATCGGGACCACGTCTTCGGGGCTGGTGCCCCAGGTGACGTTGGGCGCGATGTCCTGGGCATCGAGGCGGACGCTGCTGTCGAAACGCGCGCCAGGGTCGCTGGGAAGCGTCTTCCACCAGGCGAGCTTGCGCTCCCAGGCTTCGCCCGCCGGAGCCATCGGCCGCCCCTTGAGATAGGCGAACGTCTTGTCGTCCGGCGCGAACAGGCCCGAGCGCGCCCCGGCTTCGATCGACATGTTGGCGACGGTCAGACGGCCTTCGATCGACATGTCGCGGAAGGTGCTGCCGCGATATTCGATGACATGGCCGTTGCCGCCGGCCGCGCCGATCCGGCCGATCACGGCCAGGATCACGTCCTTCGGAGACACGCCGAAGCCGAGGCTGCCCTCGACCAGGATCTCGAGCGTCCGCGAGGGCGTGAGGAGCAGGGTCTGGGTCGCCAGCACATGCTCGACCTCGCTGGTGCCGATGCCGAAGGCGAGCGCACCCAGCGCCCCGTGCGCGGCGGTATGGCTGTCGCCGCACACCACGGTGGTGCCGGGAAGCGTGAAGCCCTGTTCCGGCCCGACGACATGGACGATGCCCTGCTCGGCGGCCAGGTCGCCGATATAGGGAATGCCGAATTCGGCGACATTCTCCTCGAGCGTCCGAAGCTGCTCGGCGCTGCGCGGGTCGAGGATCGGCAGGCGCGCGCCGTCGGCGCCCACCCGCGCGGTCGTCGGAAGATTGTGGTCGGGCACCGCCAGCGTCAGATCGGGACGGCGGACCTTGCGGCCGGCCACGCGCAGGCCCTCGAACGCCTGCGGCGACGTGACCTCATGGACGAGGTGCCGATCGATATAGATCAGGCATGTGCCGTCGCCCCGGCGCTCGACGACATGCGCGTCCCAGATCTTCTCGTAGAGGGTGCGGGGCGCGTCGGTCATGCGTTCGCCTCCGCCGGGCGCGAAACCGCGCCCAGCCTCTTTTTCAGCATCGTGCGGACGGCGGCGCCGAACGCCTTGCAGCCGAGCGCGCCGCCGAGGTCGCCGGTCCGCTTGCCGTCGTTCAGCGTCTCCTCCAGCGCCTCCTCGATCTGCCTCGCCTCGGCATGCAGCCCGAGATGATCGAGCAACATCGCCGCGCTGGCGATGGCACCCGCGGGATTGGCCTTGTCCTGACCCGCGATGTCGGGCGCCGAGCCGTGGATCGGCTCGAACAGGCCGGGGCCGCCGTCGCCGACGCTCGCCGATCCCAGCAGGCCGATCGAGCCGCCGATCACCGACATCTCGTCGGACAGCAGGTCGCCGAACAGATTGTCGGTGACGATGACGTCGAATTCGCGCGGGCGCGTGACGAGATGCATCGTCGCCGCATCGGCATAGAGATGATCGAGCGCGACGTCGGGATAGGCCTTGCCGACCTCGTCCACGACTCGCCGCCACAGCTTCGAGCTCGCCATCACATTGGCCTTGTCGACCGACGTCACCCGCGATTGGCGGTGCCGTGCGGCGCGGAAGGCGACATGGGCGATGCGCTCGACTTCCAACCGGCTGTAGGCGCAGACGTCGGAGGCGCGATCCTCCTCCAGCATCTTTTCGCCGAAATAGATGCCGCCGGTCAGCTCGCGCACGACCAGCACGTCGGTCCCGACCGCGATCTCCGGGCGCAGCGGCGAATAATGCTCCAGGCCGCGGAACACCCGCGCCGGCCGAAGATTGGCGAACAGACCCAGGGCCTTGCGCAGCTTGAGCAGGCCGGCTTCGGGCCGCTCGGGGCTCTGGTCCCAGCGCGGTCCGCCGACCGCGCCAAGCAGGATCGCATCGGCGGCGCGGCAGGCCTCGAGCGTCGCCTCGGGCAAGGGCGTGCCGTGGCGGTCGATCGCGACTCCGCCGAAATCATGCGCCTCGAAGGCGAGGCCCAGGCCGGAATGGTCCGAAACCACGGCCAGGCACGCCTGCGCCTCGGCCGCAACCTCGGGGCCGATCCCGTCGCCTGGAAGAACCACGATCCTTTTCACGCCTTGATCCCTGTATCCAACCTCGTCGAAACAACACGCACCAAGAAAAAACCCCCCGCTCGGCGGGAGCGGGAGGTCTTCTGCTTCTGGCCCCTGGCCGTCAATCAGAGCCGGTCGCCGCTCCCGCTGGGCAGCCGGTAATATCCTTGATATCAAGAGCATTCGCGCCGCGAGGCGCGGCGCGATCCCTACGAACAGCGGATGCTTTCGTCAGCGTCATGCTCTTTCCAAAACCCATCGGCCCGCAATGCAGGCTTCCGTGCGGCCGAGCATAAGCAGCCCGAGCGCAGCCGCGCAAGTCAAAAGTGTCTCATTGCGAGCGCAACCGGCGTCTTCGTCAGGGCACGATCCGAACCGCCCCGCGCGCGGCGCTGCTCGCGAAAGCGGCATAAGCGCGCAGCGCGTCGGTGATCTTGCGCTTGCGCGCTTCGGCTGGTTTCCACCCGGCAGCGTCCTGCGCAGCGCGACGACGCCCAAGTTCGGCATCGTCGACGGCGAGATGGACAAGGCGGTTGGGAATGTCGATCTCGATCCTGTCCCCTTCGCGAACCAGGCCGATCGTGCCGCCCTCCGCCGCCTCCGGCGACACATGGCCGATCGACAGGCCGGAGGTCGCGCCGGAGAAGCGGCCGTCGGTGATCAGCGCGCAGGCGGCGCCAAGTCCCTTCGATTTCAAATAGCTGGTCGGATACAGCATTTCCTGCATGCCGGGGCCGCCGCGCGGCCCCTCGTAGCGAATCACGACGACGTCGCCGGGCGAGACCTTGCCGAGCAGGATTCCCTGCACCGCCGAATCCTGGCTTTCGAACACGCGCGCAGGACCGGCGAAGGTGAGGATGCTCTCATCGACCCCGGCGGTCTTCACGATGCAGCCGTCCGGCGCGATATTGCCTTTGAGCACCGCCAATCCGCCGTCCTTCGAAAAAGCATGCTCGGCGCTGCGAATGACCCCGTCTTCGCGGTCGAGATCGAGCGCATCCCAGCGCCGCTCCTGGCTGAAAGCGACCTGCGTCGGCACGCCGCCCGGCGCGGCCAGGAACAGGTCGCGCACCTTCTGGCTGCCGGTCTGCGCGATGTCCCAATGCGCGATCGCGTCGCCCATCGTCGCCGTGTGAACGGTCGGCATGTCGCGATTGAGCAGCTCGGCACGGTCGAGCTCGCCGAGGATCGCCATGATGCCGCCGGCGCGATGCACGTCCTCCATATGCACGTCGGATTTGGATGGCGCGACCTTGCACAGGACGGGCACATGCCGCGACAGCCGGTCGATATCGGCCATGGTGAAATCCAGTTCCGCCTCATGCGCGGCGGCCAGTATATGGAGCACGGTGTTGGTCGATCCGCCCATCGCGATATCGAGCGTCATCGCATTTTCGAAAGCCCCCTTGCCCGCGATCGTGCGCGGCAGCGCGGTTTCGTCGTCATTCTCATAATAGCGTCGGGCCAGATCGACGATCAGATGACCGGCCTCGACGAACAGCCGGCGGCGATCGGCATGGGTGGCGAGAGTCGAGCCGTTGCCGGGCAGCGAGAGCCCGAGCGCCTCGGTCAGGCAATTCATCGAATTGGCGGTGAACATGCCCGAGCACGAGCCGCAGGTCGGGCACGCCGAGCGCTCGATGACCTTGACGTCCTCGTCGCTGATCCGGTCGTCGGCCGCGGCGACCATGGCATCGACGAGGTCGAGGGCATGCGTCTTGCCTTCCAGCACCACCTTGCCGGCCTCCATCGGCCCGCCCGAGACGAAAACCGACGGTATGTTGAGCCGCAGCGAAGCCATCAGCATGCCCGGCGTGATCTTGTCGCAATTGGAGATGCAGACCATCGCATCGGCGCAATGCGCGTTGACCATATATTCGACGCTGTCGGCGATCAGCTCCCGCGACGGCAGTGAATAGAGCATGCCGTCGTGGCCCATCGCGATCCCGTCGTCGACCGCGATGGTATTGAATTCCTTGGCGACTCCGCCGGCCGCTTCGATCTCCCGCGCGACCAATTGGCCGAGGTCCTTGAGATGCACATGTCCCGGCACGAACTGGGTGAAGCTGTTGACCACCGCGATGATCGGCTTGCCGAAGTCGCTGTCCTTCATGCCGGTGGCGCGCCACAGCCCCCGCGCCCCTGCCATGTTGCGTCCGTGGGTGGTGGTGCGGGAACGGTAAGGGGGCATCGATGATCCTCTCTGATCGGTACAATGTAGGGATTGGGCGCCTCATTGTCCAAAGAGACGCTGCTTCAGACGGGGGCCTTCGCTCCGAATGAGGAGGTGAGCGCATCGGTCAACGCCGCATCCTCGGCGGCGATCGTCCTCTTGCGCGCAGTCCTGCCCACCCCCGGCAGCCTTCGTCATGCTGCTGTGGCCGGCACCGCGACCGCCGGATCGACCAATTTCGTGCTTCAGCTACTCGCAATTGCACTCCAGGCGCGAGCAGCGGCAAGCGAATTCGACATCAATGTGTTCGAGATATCCTGAGCGACACAAGTTGATCCCGTGACGCTTGGACAGCGTCCTCAGGCTCGCTTGACGCTGTATCGCTCGACGGACCGCCGCTGTCGTGCGGGCGCTCCCGTGGAGAATCTGTCCCATAGTGCATCCTTCCATCGCTGGTCGAATGATGCACCATCAAGACCTGGGACTAAACACCTAAACATCTAGGACCCTATCTGGAGGGGAAATGCACGCTGTGAAGCATCGTGTAAGCTGCTTGGTGCGGGAGCACCCCAACCGGTTCTGTGAGCACGACGACGCACCGCGGCATTGCAATAATGCACTCCGCCAGGCCGCCAAAAAAAACCCAACCAGTTGAGAGCCATCGAAAGTGAGGGCCGACGGAAGCGCCAGCGAGAGGCTGGCCTCATCCGTGCCCAGATTGGAAATCTCCAATGATCGGTTCGAAGACCGATCTATACTCGTCCTCCTGCACGCTTTGTCCGTGACTTTCCAGCCGCGTCGCACGTCGATGCTAGAATCGGTAGCCCACCATCACGCCATAGGTACGGGGTG
>DATFHP010000028.1:0-7289 GCA_035248285.1 Allosphingosinicella sp.
GCGAGGCGAGGTCGTAGGTATAGACCGGCCCCGGCAGGCCCGACCAATCGGCGGGCGCCCCGTTCGTCGGCGGATACGCGAACTTGAGCGACTTGGGCTGCGAAAAGCGCTTGTCGTTGAACAGCATCTCATGCGTGGCCAACATCGGATACAGGTGACCGGTATACATGATGAAATCTTCGGTCGGATCGAAGAACCCATAAGGCACCGTCTCGCCCTTCGCCTTATAGGGCAGGCTCCTCCACGGAACCATGTCGTTCCATGCGATGAAGTTGAACATCTTGCGGATCATGTTGTTGCTCGCACGCTCGCCGAGCTCGCGATAGGCAGGCGTGTAGGTATGGACCGCGGTGTACAGGCCGAAGCTCATGAATCCCATCTGGTAGCGGACGTGGTCGTCCGCCCCCCTCATGTCGGCGGGCATCATCCAGCCATTCCAGTCGTCGTCAGCCTGGCCGAGCAGATGAACGATGTGATTCAGCGAACCCAGCTGCTTCTCATCGAGGATCGGATAGCGGGACGGATCCGGCGGCGCGGCCGCGGAAGCGGAAGACGCCATCAGAGCGGTGGCGCCGAGCACAGTCGCACTCAGCAAAAGGCCGTGCAGCCGTTTGGCAAGGGTTTTCATTACATCTCTCCACATCAGTTGTTCAAATCGTGAATGGCGCAGTCACATCTCGGCTACCGGCAATAGGAAATGCCGCCAGTGCGCCGGGTCACTTCGTTACGCTTCCAACCATCTTACTCCCTGCAATGACTGTCTTCGCAGCACCCAAGAATTTCCGCCAAGTCGCGCTAGAACTTGTATCCGAGCTTGACTCCATAAGTCCGCGGCGCGCCCACCGATCCGGTGTCACGTCCTCCGGGGTTTTCCCCGCCGCCTCCCAAAAAGGTATAATATTTTTCATTGGTGATATTGCGCGCCCACAGGCTGACGCTCACGTTGTCGCCCGAGAACCGGTATGTCGCGGTTGCATCGAGCAGGCCGTAGGCCGGCTGTGACAGGGAGTTGTCCGGTCCGGAAAACCATCGGCTCTGATAGCTGTAGTTCACATTGAGGTCGGCCGACCCGTCTCCGATCGGTGTCGTGTAGGTGGCTCCGACATTGAAGGTGACGTCCGAAGCATATGGGAGCTTCTTGCCCTTCGCGCTTCCGATCGTCTTGATACTGCCGCCGCCCTGGGAGGCGGGCAGCGGCGTGAAGAATCCCGCCTGGGGATAGGAAGTGAATTTGTCATCCAGCAGACCAAGACCGGCGAACAATGTCAGGTTGCTGCCGACCTTTGCGGTAAGATCAAGGTCCAGACCGTACAGCTCGGCGCTGGCGCCGTTGTCCAGACTAGCGGAGATCGGCGTGAAGACGGTCACCTGAATATTCCTATATTTATAATAGAAACCGGCGATGTTGAGGCGCACCCTGCGGTCCATCAGATCGGTCTTGAGACCGACTTCCCAGGCGTCGAGAACCTCGGGATCGAGAGGAGGCGCGCCGGGCGGGATGGCGTTGAAGGTTCCGCTCTTGAAGCCCCGATTGTAGGAAGCATAGGCCAATATGTCGGGCGTCAGCTCCTGGTCGAACGATGCACGCCAGGTGAGCTTGCGGAAGGTCTTGTGCAAGGGGTCGACCGTGGTGGTGCTCGAAAAGCCGGCGAGGAAAGGCGGAAGGAACGGCGGCAGCACCGGCAGGAAACGAACGGTGATGGAGCCCGAGTTTCCGCGTTTCTCAATCGTGTAGCGCAGGCCGCCGGTAAAGTGGGCGCCTGACCACAGGGGCACCGTGACCTGGCCGAAGGCTGCTCCGGATTTTGCCGTCACCTGGGTCTTGAATTGCAGGCTTTCGAGAGGATTGAGCGGCGACCCGGTGAGAGTGATGGGCTCGAAGCCGGCCGTCGCATCCAGATAGTAGAGGCCTGCCACCCATTGAATCGGCGAACCGGCCATCGATCCCAGCTGAAGCTCTTGGGAAAATTGCTTTTCCTTCCTGTGGTAGGCGACCTGGCTTCGGAACGCAGGAACCGGATCGGCAGACCAGGACACGTCCTGGATTGCCTTCCGATAGGCAGTGATGCTGGTGAATCTGACACTGCCGAAGTCGTGATCCCACTGCAGGCTTGCGCCGCCGTTCTTGAGGGACATGTGCGGTTGCGTAAACGAGGCGGTATCATAGAAGCCGCCGGTAAAGGTATAGGGTTCCCCAACCTCCGCGAAAGGCGCGAGACCGGCCGCGCCGCCGGTCATGGCGAACGTATTGATGGCGGCCAGAAAGGCCGGAGCGTCGGCGGTGGGACGCAAGGCGCGCTCGATGGCCGTGGTCGTGCCCGGGCCGTAATTGGCGCTCCTGCCGCGAACCAGATGGTTGTTCGTGAACTGGCTTCCCTTGATCTCGGAATAATCGCCGATCAGGCGGATCTTGTCGCGATCGCCCGGCTCGAACAGCCACTTCGACCGGACAGCATATTGGTCGAGGTCCTCCACGTCCTTGCCGTTGAAAAGATTCTTGCCCCAACCGTCTTTCTGCAAGGAAACGAAGCCGGCTATGTCGGCGGCGACGCCTTCTCCAAGGCCGCCGGTGAGGTAGCCCTGGCCCGTAAAAGTGTTGTAATTGCCGTAACCCACGCTGAATTGGCCGCTCGGGTCGTGCTTGGGGTCGCGCATGCGGATGTTGATGACGCCGCCGGTGGCGTTGCGGCCGAACAGCGTTCCTTGCGGGCCCTTGAGGACCTCGACCTGCTCGATGCTGTTGAGCTGCACGAGCGCGCCGCTCATGCTGAACATGTAGACATTGTCGACGTAGGTCGCGACCGAGTTCTCGATGCCCGGGCCGACGGCCGTGGTTCCGACGCCGCGAAGGTGCGCCTGGGTGCCGCCGATCCCGTTCTGAATATTGAGTCCGGGCACCACCGATGCGAGATCCTGCGTGTCGGTGATCCCGACGGACTCGAGCCTGGCGCCGGTCACCGCGGTGATCGCGATCGGAACGTCCTGCAGATTTTCGGAGCGCTTGTTCGCGGTGACCACGATCTCTTCGATCCGGTTCTCATCCGAGGCTTGCGGTGGGCTGCCCGCCGCATCCTGCGCCTGGGCCTGGGCAGCCCCGAGACCGACGACGCCCGCCGCGACGATCAGTCCCAGCGCCGTACTCGAGCGCGATGAAGATAGAACCTGGCCCCGCATTAATCTCTCCCTATATAGATATAACTTATGACTTTTTTGACCCGTTGGAACGGAGCGCCCGTGCCCCCACCCCTCCTCCAGTTGCGAGCCGCCAAGCCGATGACAAGACCGGCTGAAGCTAACAATTCACGAAACGCGAGGGGTAAACCATAGCATGGCCGGATAAAACCATAGGGCCGTCATTATCTTGGTCAGATAATGACGGCGCTCCGCGAGTCGGCCTAAACTCTGGTCGCGTCGCGCGGCGAAAATGGTGGATGGACGGTCGATATCGCACCCGTCCGTGACCATGCGGCAGCCGAACATGCCGCCGGACCGCCAGCGATTGAACAGCCAAGATAGAGGAAATCCGATGGAAAGCGTCACCAAGGAACGGCAGGGTCTTCTCGTTGATGCTGCGCGCTATCCGATTCTGGACGAGAAGCAGCTGGGTCAGTTGAATCGCATCGTCCAGCTTACCGATCAAGCGGATGACGACTGGGACGGCTGGCTCATGCCGCCCGGCATGAAGGGCGGCGACGAGCACGTCCGCTACCAGCTCGCGTTCATGAACTACACGCTGTCCGCCGCGGTCTACAATTACACGCCGGCGTATCGCCAGCTCGGCGAGCGCGCGAGCAACAACATGATCCGCAAGATGATCGACTATATCTCATGGGGCGACATCGTCATCGTCAGCCAGGGCAACCCGATCCACAATCCGGTCGAAAGCCTGCCGCTGCCAACCAAATATGATCCTATTGAAGATTTTATCATGTACTCGGGCCACTTGCTGCAGATGCTGGTGTCGCATGAGATGCTGTACAACGACATGCGCTTTTCCGAGCCCAACTCGCTCAAGTTTCGGCACCCGCCGACATTCGGGTTTCCTGAACATTTTACTGCTATTCCAGGAAAGGTCTTCAAATATGATCTTCATCTGATGGTGAAGCATATATATGATCAATTTGAGAAGAACGGATGGAAAGGCGCCGAATGCTTCCCCGGCGCGGTATTCACATTGTGCAATCAGAATCCGATTCTCGGCCTGAAGCTGTATGACCAAAAGCACGGCACGGGCTTCTTCGCCAAGGTGTCGCGCGAATATAAGGCGGTTCGCGACCAAGAGGGGTTCCTCGACCCCAAGACCAAGTCCTGGGCCTTCTTCTGTCACATCCATGAGAAAAATCCCGGATGGACGGGTGCGAACGACGTGGGCATGTCGTTGCCGGGCGTCGACGGCTGGGTCGGCGCCTTCATGCACGCTTGGGACAAGGACGCTGTCGAAAAAGTCTATCCGGCCCAGCGGGAAAACACGATCGTTACGTTGCCGGACGGCACAGGCACGGTGAGACTTGCGGAAATGCTGAAAGATCTGCCGGGAGGCGATAAGTTCTACGGTCAGAACCACGGCTATTTCGCGGTGATGGCGGCCGAGCTCGGAGACGTCGCCACCAAGGAAAAAATGCTGAATTACGCCGACAAATATTTCGCCCCGAAATGGGAGGGCGAGTCCTATTATTATCCCATCTCACCGGATTTCGGTCGCCCGGGCGACCCGCCCAATGTCGTGCACTTTGTGACCCCTTTGGCGAGCTCCGCTCTGCTCGCGCTGGCCAGGATCCTCCCCAAGGATGGCCTGTACAACATGTACAACCATCCGTTCACGGACGAGCACTTCAAGGAACCTTATGTCAGCGATGTCGCCTATCCTGACGTGCAGGTGCCCCGCGCCGTCTATGACGAGCAGGAGCAGGCGCTCGTCGTGACGTTGCGCCCGGGCCGCACCGCTTCGACCTCGGCGGTTCGCAGCTGGACCTTCAACAATCTCGATTCCAAGCGGGATTGGGGCGTCTGGCAGGACGGGCGCAAGATCGCGACGTTGAACGGCGGCGCGGTCCAAGCCGAAGCCGGCGTCACCGGCCTCGAGGCGCGGGGAACGACCTTGAAGGTGAGCATGCCGATCGAGAAGGAAACCACCTTCATAATCGCACGCGAATAGACGGGACGAACCGATCAGCGGATGGCGTGGACGTGCGGTCCCGCCATCCGTCGGTTCCCGGCTTCATTCAGCAATGATGCAGCTCCATTCCCCTTTCCTGCACGGCGGACATGAATCCGTTCGAGGAGATATGGAGTGCGCATCGGCTTTCTTATTCTAATGCTGGCCGCGGCCTGGTCCGCTTCCGCCCAGGCACAGCCGGCCGCGGAGCCCGCTGTCGCCGCGACGAGGCTCGATCTGGTCGCGACCGGTGAGGTCGTCCGCGTGCCCGACATCGCCCGGATCAGCGCCGGCGTGGTGACGAGGGCCCCGACAGCCACCGCGGCCATTGCCCAGAACGCGCGGCAGATGGCATCGGTCCGCGCGGCGCTCAAAGCGGCGGGGATCGCCGACCGCGATATCCAGACAAGCGCGATCAGCCTCAATCCCGATTATCGCTATGTCGACAACCAGCCCCCGATCCTGACCGGCTACCAGGCCAGCAACCAGGTGACGGTGCGGTTCCGCGACATCGCCAATAGCGGCAAGATCCTCGACGCGCTCGTTGCGCAGGGGGCCAATCAGATCAACGGCCCGAGCCTCGAGATCGACAAGCCGGAGCAGGCGATGGACGAGGCGCGGATCGCGGCACTGGCGACGGCGAAGGCGCGCGCCGGCCTATATGCGCGCCAGCTCGGCAAGCGGGTCGGCCGGATCGTGTCGGTGAGCGAGGCGGGCGCTGTCATCCCCTCCCCTCAGCCGATGATGGCCGGGTTCAGCGCGCGCGATTCCGCACAGAGCAAGATCGATCCGGGCGAACAGGCCGTCACGATCAGCCTGTCGGTCAGCTTCGAGCTCGATTGAGGAGGGACGAGGTCCCGCGCGTCAGAATTTCTGCTGGCGCTCGTAGAGTGACTTGTAATGCTGGATCCGCGTCACGCGCAGGCCGGGCATGCCGGAACGGTCGACCGCGCGCTGCCAGGTGGCGAATTCCTCGAGAGTGAGGCCATAGCGCTCGCAGGCCTCGTCGACCGAAAGCAAGCCGCCGCTGACCGCAGCCACGACCTCCGCCTTTCGACGGACGACCCACCGCGTCGTCGAGCGAGGCGGCAGCGTGTCAAGCGTCAGCGGCTCTCCAAGCGGGCCGATGACTTGAGCGGGACGAAGCTTCTGGTTCTCGATCATTCCTACCTCAAATTCCTTCGCATGTCCGACCGACGGCGCATCTTGCATTTCCGCCCATAGCGGACGGCTCTTGAAGGAAGGCTAAAATGCGAAGGTAAATTTCACGGTCATCTCGGTTAAAGATTGGTGCTCGGGTGGCGCGCGTAAAAGCTGTTGAACGACCCGCCCAGCTCCTCGACAGCCGAGCGCCATTGCGGTCCGGCGACGAGCAGTTCGACCAAGGCGGCCTGCGGCGGCTGCGGCCTTTCCTCCGCGACCGGAGCCTGCGCCTGGGCACGCGCGGTCGCGCTCGACGCCTGATAGGCATGGAGCGCGGCGACAAGCGTGTCATAGTCGAGGCCGGCCGGCAAAGCCCCGGCCGCTTGCGATCGTGCGCGACGGAAAAAACCCAAATCCATGACGCCGCCTATACGCAAGAAGGCTGAAGACGGGGTAAAGGCGGCGGTAACGTTATGCGAAGGTCCTGTCGCGCGGGTGGCGTTCGCATGCGCAGCGCGGGATCTGCCATTTTTCCGAATTTCCTATATGAGGCCGCGCATGCCTGTCGATTTCCAGCTTGACCGCCCGGCCGCCGGCGCGCGGATCGTCGTCGCCATGTCCGGCGGCGTCGACAGCTCGGTCGTCGCCGCCCTTGCGGCGCGGACGGGGGCCGAGGTGATCGGCGTGACGCTCCAGCTTTACGATCACGGCGCCGCCGTGCAGCGCGGCGGCAGCTGCTGCGCCGGGCAGGACATCTACGATGCGCGCGCGGTCGCCCAGCGGCTCGGAATCGCTCACTATGTCTTCGATTACGAAAGCCGCTTCAAAGGCAGCGTCATCGACCGCTTCGCCGACGAATATGCGCGCGGGCGCACGCCCATTCCCTGCATATCGTGCAATCAAAGCGTGAAGTTCACCGACCTGCTCGGCTTCGCGCGCGAGCTCGGCGCGGACTGCCTCGCCACCGGCCATTATGTCCGGCGGGTGGCCG
>DATFHP010000029.1:0-71475 GCA_035248285.1 Allosphingosinicella sp.
ATCGCCAATCTCGATCCCGATACCTTGAGGCCTGGATCCTGGGCGGCAGAGCAGATCGAGCAGGTCAAATCCGAGGGGATGACGATCGGCGATGCGCGCTCGAACATCCGCGCCTTCGTGTTGCCAAGTCTGGATACGACGATCTATGCCATGGGCAACTTGCTGTACAACCTCGGGCGCAATCCGGAACAATATCAACTGCTTCGCCGAGATCCGTCGCTTATTTCGAGTGCGGTTTTCGAGGGCGTGCGGCTCAGCGCCGTCGTCCGCTGGTTCTCGCGCGTGGCCGTGGAGGATTATACGGCCGGCGATGTCTTTGTCCCAAAAGGCGAGCGGGTCATGATTCTGTACGGATCGGCAAATCGCGACCCCCGTCGGTACGAGAATGCCGACGCTTTTGATGTGACGCGCAAGCCGGTGGATCAACTCGGCTGGGGGGCCGGCCCTCACATCTGCGCGGGCATGAACCTTGCCCGGATGGAGATGGAAGCCTTGCTGGAGGCCCTCGTGCAACGTGTGGCGCGAATCGAAGTGGACGAGCCTACGCTTGGAGCCAACAATGGATTGTACGGCTTCGACCACCTCCCGCTGCGCTTTTTCGCGGCTTGATTGTGCATCTCTCTAGTTCGGGCTCCTGGGAGAATGGCTGAATGAAGGACCGGATCAGCCGGCATTTTGAGGATCAGGAAAGGGTAGCGGCTATGTCAGAACAAGCGACGATCGGAAGGCCGGTGGCCATCGCGGGGGCAATGGCGAATGGACCTTCGCTTCCGCCGATGATGCGCGCCGCGCGTTTGCATCGTCCAGGCGAGCCGCTCTCTATCGATCTTGTCGAACGCCCTGTCGCTCGACCGACGGACGTCATCGTCCAGGTCATGGCGTGCGGTGTGGTCCCGAACATGATCAATGTCCTCAACAATCTCGCAACCTGGTCCTACCTGCACCAACCGGACCTGCCGGCGATCTATGGCCTCGATGTTTCCGGAGTGATCGTGGAGAAAGGATCGCAGGTACATGGCGTCGCGGTGGGAGACCGTGTCTATGTCAACCCGGGCCGCTATTGCGGAGGCTGCCGCTCGTGCCGATCGGGAAACACGACGGCGTGCCAGTATTTCATGCTCAACGGATATTTCGGCATGGGCGCGTTGTCCCAGCGGCTTTACGATGACTATCCCTATGGCGGATTTGCCGAATTCATGTCGGCCCCGCAATATAGCCTGGTCAAGATCCCGGACAATCTGAGCTTCGAGATGGCCGCGCGCTGGGGGTATCTCGGCACCGGCTATGCCGCGCTGCGGCGAGCCGGAGTCGAGATGAGCAGCACGGTTCTGATCAACGGAGTCACCGGCACGCTCGGCTTGGGAACGGCATTGTTCGCCCTTGCGCTTGGCGCGCGCAAGATACTCGGCGTGGGGCGCAATGTGGAGTTGCTCCAGCGCGTGAGGGATTTGTGTCCGGATCGTATCGACGTTCGGACGCTCGAGGGCGCCGAATCGATCGGCGATTGGGCGCGATCGCTGACTGGCGGCGAAGGCGTCGACGTGGTCGTCGACGCGCTTCCAACGGGGGCGCCGGCGGCGTCGTTCCGTGCGGCATTCGCTGCTTTGGGGCGCGGCGGGCGGCATGTGAACGTCGGCAGTGTCTACGAGGACGTGCCGATCAACTTCCTTCAGCTGAACAACGATTGTCAGACCCTGATCGGATCGCTCTGGTTCACGACGACACATGGCCAGGAAATGGCCGAACTGGCGGCGAACGGCAGCGTGAAGCTGGAGGCGTTCGAGCACGAGGTGTTCGCGCTGGAGGAGATCAACGCCGTATTGAGCGGGATTGGAAGCCGCCACGGCGGCTTCAGCAACTATGTGGTGTCACCCGATCCGCGGGCGCTAAAGGAAAAGGTTGCTGTGCGATGATCGATAGGAACGGTTCCGATCAGCACCGAAGCCCGCCAGGCAGGCAGCCCGGCGTCCTATGGGGTGACGTTGAGCTATAAGCTATAAAGTGGCTTGGATCTGAGCATGGGTTCAGAGCCTCGTCGCAATCCTCATCGTGTCGCACGAAGAGAGGTGGTCGGGCAGGCGATGCACGAAGCCGCAGGGAAGGGTGATCCCTAGCCGGGTTTCGGATGTTCGGAAGCGAAGACCCGGGAGACGTCGGTTCATATCGAACCGCACCATCAAATCCCAGGATCCAGCACCTAAACGGCGATTCGTCGCCGCGTCGCCGACGGCAACTCGCCGAATCGCTGGTGATAATAGCGGCAGAATTTGCTCATGTGGGTGAAGCCGCTGTCGAAGGCTATGTCCGACACCGATCGATCATTATTGGCGCACAACAAGGCGCGTACATGCTCGAGCCGAACGGCTTTCAAATATGCCATCGGCGTCGTCTCGCGAAAGCGTTGAAACCCATAATTGAGGGTGCGTGGGCTTACGCCCGCCGCCTGTGCCAAGTCCGTGAGCGAGCATGATCTCGAAAAGTTTTCGTTTATATATTCTTCCGCGCGCTTCACATAATAAGGGGCGACCCAGGAACCCGAAGGATTCATCCATTTTTCTAGATTGTGCGGTGTCATATCCAGAAGAAGAGAAACAAGAGTCCGTTCATAGTTTGTAGCTACCGCCAAGCGGTGCTGAGTGGCTCCGTCATCCGAGATTTCTTGACAGCAGAGCATAATGAATCGAAATAGTGACAGAGCGTTGCTAAAATCCACTGGTTTAAGACCAAAAGTGACTTCCGTCGGTAGAGCGCGGTCCATTTCCTGAGAGATCATTTGACGAAGAATATTACGATTCATCTGGATGGTGATATTGCTGTAGTTTTCGCTGAAGCGGGTGAGGCACTCGTAATCCGGGTTGAGGACCACGAGACTGCCCGTGGTGACCGGTTGCCATCCCGATTGGCTATCCAATGCACCGGTGCCGGATGTGACGAGCGAAAGCAGATAATAGTCTTCCGGTATCCGAGTCTGCAGTTGAAGCTCCGATCCATGCCACACCGAGCTCAGCCACATCCCGCCCAGCGATGCCCTATGGAGTCGCGTGTGAAGGGTCGAAGGGGAACGAATGGTGAGTTTGTTCGGGGCAAAATAGCTGCCGATCCGCTCGGCAGCCTCATCAGCGCTGTTGCTTTCGAAACGTTCCCAGGGTCCGCGAAACGGGAACGAATCGTCTCCGCCAAAAAGACCGAATTCCAGCACTCTTGCATCCCCATCCAGCGCCGCCGACGACCCCAGGCGGTCGCGATGCTGCGACGCTTTCATGCGATTATGGTGTCGCTGGGGCTATGGCATCGTTTTCGCATTGCGGCAAGTTTGGCCCGGGCCGGCCGGACCCCCGATCGGCGGTTCGGCGGGTCGGCTATGCCGATGCCACGGCGACGAATGTCGCCTCGTTGCCGGCCATCCCCTCTTCCACGTCCAAGGTTCGATGGGCGCGCAAAGGCGCCGTCACGGCGAAAGCGGCGGACTCGGCCACAAATCGCGGCCTTCCGTCAGCTTGAATGCCGACAAAGGCCATCCCTTGCCAGGGCGGGATAACGCGCTTTCAGCAACCATGTCATAGATCTTCGTCGTGAGGCTGGATGGACGCCTGGCGGCCGCGACTCCGAATGTCCTGTGATTCGGTAAGGCTTGCCGCTCGAGATCCTGGAAGGAAGAGTCGCGATGAAATTCGAGCAGATAGACTATAAAAAGCTCGTGGAAGATCTTGGCACGGATCCGCTGCCAATCGAATCCTACGTGAGCGCCGAAGCCTATGAAAGCGAAATGAATAACATCTTCAAGAAGGCTTGGCTCAAAGTCGCCTTGGAGAATGAGATTCCCAATGTCGGCGACTATAAGGTCAAGCGCCTCGAATTCGCGAGTACGTCAGTAATCCTCGTAAGGGGTAAGGATAACAAGATCCGCGCCTTCCATAACATGTGCTCCCACCGAGGAAACAAGGTCATACCGGACAACAATTATGAGACGTTCGGCGGAAACAGGGCGGCGGTGATGACGTGCCGCTTTCACGGCTGGGTGTTCGATGCGCAAGGCCAATTGGTCGACGTCCCGCGGGTGGATCAATTTCCGGCGTGCTTCCAGCAGGCTGAAAACGGCCTGACTCCGATCCATTGCGACGTGTGGGCGGGGTTCGTCTTCATCAATCTCGATCGCTCGCCTCAGCCTCTGAGCGACTATCTTGGCGACGCTTCAGGGCATCTCGAAGGCTTTCCGTTCGATAAGCTGAGCCAGTGCTTCTCCTATCATACCATTTTGAATACAAACTGGAAAATCGGCATGGACGCGTTTTCCGAGGCGTACCATGTGGCAACGCTTCATGCGGGATCGCTCAGCAATGTCGAGAAGTGCACCGTCGGCGGGACGCGCTTCTACGGGCCGCACAAGAGCATATCCACCTTTTTTGATCTTCAACCCGTGCATCCGCCCGTTGCGGAAGCGGCCAACCGGCGCGCGACGAGCAATCTTGCGTCCATTCACCACCAGGGACGGCTCGACTTGCCTGAGCGGGTCAACCCCGAGCGAAAGGCCAATTTCGCTTTCGAGATGCTGTCCTGTTTTCCAAACATCCTCATACATGTGGCGCAAGACACGTGGTTCACGCATCAGTTCTGGCCGATGAGTCAGGGCCAGACATTGTGGGAAGGACGCTTCTATTGTCCGCCCAATCGCCGCAACAGCGATTTCTTCGCTGCGGAATACGCCCATATCGTCTCTCGGGCCGCTTGGTTGGAAGACACCGGCACCATGGAAAATACCTATGAGGCCATGAAGTCCGGCGCGAAGGACAAGCAATGGCTGATGGAGGATGAAATCCTGATCCGTCATCAACTGGCTGTCATCAAACAGCTTGCCGGCTAGCTCCGGGGCCTTTGTCCTCGCATCGCTATTGCGAAGAATTGGGCCACTCTTTCCGCACGATGCTCCAAGCGAGAGAACCCGATATGACTGCATCCCTGCCAGAACAATTCTCGATGCTAGAACCGCTTGCCAAAGATTGGGCGTTCGCGACCGAGAACGAGCGCAACGAGAAGCGCGAAAAATCCTCTCGCGAGGAACTGCGCGCCTTCTACGATGAAATGCTCCCGCACATCGAGAATATTCTCGATTATCTCGACACGTTTCCGCTGGGCGAATTACCAGAACCGGAGCAGCGCCTGTTGTATTTGGCGCTTTCATTGGCCCATGCGGGCCTCTTCGTCGAAGTCTATCGGGGCCAGACCTACGTGCCCCATGCGTTCGAGGAAAGACGCTTCGTCTGCGACGCGGGAGATCGGCCGATCGCGTTCAAGCAGCCCGCTTGAGGACGAGACGGCCGGCACCGGCATAGCGATTGCGCTCGTCTTCACCCAGCGCGGGCCCTCGACCCGATCGGGACGCTCCCATGAATCCTTGTGAGGTTTCGCCGTGAAAAAGATACTCATGCTGGCTCCGATACCGGTGCCGTCCTCGGCAGCGGACTTCTTCGCGGCGCAGCTTCCGCCAGATCTGATCCCGCCCGACATCCAGGTCGATTACGTCGGTTGCCGCGAAGGCGGCACGATCATGGACAGCTATTATGAACTGGCCCTGGCGGAGGCCTTTACGCTGGAGGCGGGCGCCCAGGCCGAAGCGCAGGGCTATGATCTGGTGTGTGTCAATTCCATGAGCGATACCGCGCTGCCGGCGCTCCGATCGCGTCTTTCGATCCCGGTGGTCGGAACCGCGGCCGCCACGCTCCACTTCGCAGCGACGCTCGGTGGCCGCTTCTCCATGCTCACCATGTGGGAGCCCTGGGTGCCGTTCGTGCGCGAGAGCGTCGCAAAATATGGTCTGACCGATCGATTGGCGTCGGTCCGCCATATCGGCGTGCGGCCCGATACCGTCGCCCTGCTGCAGGGCAAGGAAGACATTGTGTTCGACGCGCTCGAAAAGGCCGGAAGGGCCGCGATCGAGGAAGATGGCGCCGCCGTCATCGTGCTCGGTTCGACCACGATGCTGCAAAGCCATCGCTATCTGGCGGAGCGGTTGCCGGTTCCGGTCGTCAACCCCGCGCTGGTGGCGTTCAAATTCTGCCAGGTGATGCTCGACCTCGGTCTGGCCCATTCCCGCCGGCCTTACAAGCAACCGGAGACGGTCAACGACGGCATATTTTCGGCTGTGCAGCCTCGCTATTCCAGCTGAATGCGATTGGAGGATCGATGAGCAGAAGCAGCGGTGGCGTTCACCAGGTCGTCGTCGCTCTGGATCCAAGCGATCATGGGGATAATCTTGCGCGAAGCGCATGCGGTGCCGTGCCAATGTCAGAGCCTCTAGTAGCACTTTGCGCGCTGTCATCGCTCCGGGAGGATGAGGGAATCAGCGTCGAATTGCCCGATCGGCGGGCGGTTGCGGTTTTCCTCCACAATGGACAGATCCATGTCATCGACGACCTCTGCACGCACGGCACCGCGTCGCTCGCCGAGGGCATTTGCGAAAACGGCGAGATCGAATGCCCGTTCCACCTGGGGCGTTTCTGCCTTCTGACCGGCGCCCCCACTCACCCGCCCTGTGTCGAACCAATCGCCGTCTACGAGACCAGGATCGTGGATGGCATCGTCTATCTGGCCGGAGCGAAGCCAAGACGCGATCAGGCTCTGGAACGCTGATCGCGCATCCGGTGCCGAGACAATCGATGCAATTGCATGCGGCTTGAGGCCATCGCTTGCCGGGCCGGTCTACTAGGGCGCCGAAGACGCTGCTAGCCTCGAATGTTCTTCTACGGGGATGAGACATGGCGGCGGATACCAAGACAATCAGGCGGCGCGAAGGCCCTGGCTCGACAGATCCAACCTGTTTCAACAGGCTGCATCACGCGTTGCCGTGCGTCGATACGGCGAAGCCAGGGGATTTGGTGGTTTTCGAGACACGCGATTGCATAGACGGGCAAATCCCATACGGAGGCGGGCCGGAGCTCGTCCCCAACGTTGACCTCGGACTGGTGCACCCGATGACGGGGCCGGTCGCCATCGAAGGGGCGGAGCCCGGCGATGTGCTCGCCGTCACGATCGTCGACATAGAGCCGGCGGAGACCGGCATAACGCTCATCGTGCCGGGCTTTTGCTTCCTCCGCGATGTATTCGATCAGCCAGCCGTCATGCATTGGCGATTGACCCGCGATCACGCCACGGTCGATCGGTTGCCCGGCATCAAGGTGCCGAATTCGGCGTTTCCCGGTTCAATCGGCGTCCTGCCTGGTCCCCGGGAGGTCGCCGATGCACTGTCAAGGGAGCGCGCGCTGGCGGAAGCCGGCGGCGTCGTCATGCTTCCCGATCCTCATGGTGCGCTTCCGGCGCACCTCTTTGGCGACCAGGGCGCTTATCGGGACGAGGCGCTTCGCACGATTCCTCCGCGCGAGTTCGGCGGCAACATGGACGTGCGCACGCTGACCGTCGGGAGCACGCTGCTGGTGCCGGTCTTTGTTCCGGGGGCCGGCCTATGGTGCGGCGACGTCCATTTTGCGCAAGGCGACGGCGAGGTCTGCGGCTCGGCCATAGAGATGGCTGCGCGGGTGACGGTGAGATGCGAGGTGCGCAAAGGCGCCGGCCAGTTCCTGCGGGCGCCGGCGGTGGAGGGGCGTCGTGCGGCGCGAGAGGTTCACGAAACCTATGCGGCAACGGGAATCCCGTTGAAGCGCGAAGGCGAGGTTCCTCCCCATCTCGAATATCTGAGTTCGCCGAAGCTCGCGGCTTTGGCGAATCTTTCGGAAGACCTCGGCCTGGCGGCGCGCAATGCGCTTCTGGATGTCATCGATTGGATGAGCAGCCGCTACGCCCTTTCGCGGGCGGACGCCTATATGATCGCTTCCGTGGCCGTGGACCTGCGCATTGCGCAAGTCGTGGATGCGCCGAACTGCCTGGTCACCGCAGAAGTCCCGCTCAGCATATTCGAGAACGTATAGATAATGCCGTTCAGCGGTGATCGGACGGGTGCGGCCGATCGGCCGCCCTTGCCCGAGAAAGTCCCGTTTGCACGAAGCAGAACCAATGGCCGACGATGATATCGCCTTTCTGGACCTGCTCTCGCTGGCGTCGCTCATCGCTCGGCGCGATCTTTCACCCGTCGCCGTTACGCGATCGATGATCGAACGCATCGAAAGATTCGACGGCATTTTGCACAGTTACGCGCACGTGCTTGCCGATTTGGCGCTTAGCCAGGCGCATCGCGCGGAGGAGGAGATCGGGCGAGGGGCGCTGCGCGGGCCGCTCCATGGCGTGCCGATCGCGGTCAAGGACCTTTGTTTCACCCAAGGGCTTCCGACCAGTGCCGGCATGCCGCTTCATCGCGACTTTCGTCCGAGCTTCGATGCCACGGTCGTGCGGCGGCTGGCCGAGGCCGGAGCGGTGCTGCTCGGCAAGACCCAAATGACCGAAGGCGCCTATGCCGATCATCACCCTCTGGTTCCGGTTCCGGTCAATCCTTGGAGCGGCGCCCATTGGTCCGGCGTGTCGTCCAGCGGATCCGGAGTTGCGACGGCCGCCGGCCTTTGCTTCGCCGCTTTGGGTTCCGATACCGGCGGCTCGATCCGCTATCCGGCGGCGGCCAATGGGGTGACCGGCCTCAAGCCGACGTTCGGGCGGGTGAGCCGACATGGCGTCTTCGGCCTATCCTTCACGCTCGACCATGTCGGCCCGCTGGCGCGCACCGCGGCGGATACCGGCGCCGTGCTCGGCGTGATTGCGGGCCCCGATCCACAGGATGTCATGACAAGTCTGCGCCCGGTGGACGACTATCTCGATGGCGTCGACCGTGGCGTGGAGGGTCTCCGCATCGGCCTCGATCCCGAATTCGCGTTCGCGGGCGTCGACCCGGTAACGGCGGAGGCGACGCAGGCCGCGGTCGGCTTGCTCGTTTCGCAGGGCGCCATCGTCGATGAGGTGCGCATGCCCGACTGGCGCACGATGATGGAGACGTTGCTGCCGATCGTGGCCGCGGATGCGGCGGTGGCGCATGCGACGACCTATCCGCAGCAGGCGGAGGCCTATAGCCAATCCTTCCGCGAATTCCTGGATATGGGACGCGCGATGAAAGCCACGCAGCTTGCCGACATTCTCGCGAGCCGGGCCGTGTTCAGCGGCCACATGGACCGGCTGTTTCAACATATCGACCTGCTGGCCTGTCCGGCGCTCCCGCTGCCGCTTCCGCGCATCGATATGATGCAGCTCGGCGGAGACGATTCGGGCGCGCTCGAGCAATTGCTTCGCTTTACCGCGCCGTTCAACATGTCCGGCCTGCCGACGATCACGGTTCCGGCAGGCTTCACCGATGAGGGGCTGCCCATCGCGATGCAATTTGTCGGCGGACGGTTCTGCGAGCGATTGGTGGTGCGCGCCGGCCACGCCTACCAGTCGGTCACCGATTGGCATCGGCGGCGTCCACCAATCGCCATATCGCGCGAGGACCCAGCCTAGATCGTCTCAATCCGGATAACTCCAGTCGGCGGGGGCGGGCCCTCCGAACTTGATGTGCAACGTCAGGTCATGGATATGCCAGCGATCTCCCGTCTTTCGGAGCTTGGCATCATACCAACCTCCGCCGACGATGACCTCGACCTTATTGTCCCCGCCTCGCTTGGCCAATTCGAACAGGTACCAGAGCGCGGTCGCGCTGGTATATCCGGTCTCAGCGTCGAGATTGATCTCTACAGGACCAAAATGATGAAAAGATTGAAGAATAATATTCTGGGCGATCATTGAGGAGCCCTCGACGAGCGCTTCGCGGCCTTCGAAGGACAAGTCGCTGCCGAGCGCGTCGGCGCCCCCCTGCGTGCGCCAATGAACGTCCTCCGAAAAAATCTCGCGCACCATCGCGGGATCATTCTGTCGATCGGCACCGCGGCGCATTCGATTGACAAGGGCTCGAATTGCTTCGAATTCCTCAAGCCGTTGCACGCGTGTCTCAAGAAGCATCACGTTCGCTCCGCCACGGATATCAGGTCGGCAGTAATAGTGGAGCGGCGCCCCTATCGGTATAGGCCGGTGGCAGGAAATGGCCCGAAATCGCAACATCCAATCGGCGCGGCCGAGCAGGATGCGAAAAAGTGGGAACCATTGATCAGGTGCTCAGTGCGGGGCACTGAGCACCTGATCAATTTCGCAGAAAATCCTGCGGCAACAAATATTTCTAGAGTGATTTCTAGTCAGATGGAATCATCTGACGACTCGGAAATCACGGTAAACAAAGGGAAATAGACTCTATCCCGGTTCAATCAAACCGGGATAGAGTCTAAGGCGGGATGCGATTCAATCCAATCGCATTCCGCCTTAGAGACCTCAATGTTGCGGGATTAAATCGTCTTTTGCGATCTCGGTCTATCGGCACTGTTGGCTGGCCGACTATCCTTGACGCGATACGTAGCCTGATCGCTGCGAATTTTTTCACCTTCGGCGAAGAGCGCGCTGGAACGGTCTGTCCGGGAGTAGATCATGGTTCTTGCCTCCGTTTGTCTCGACGACAAATATGATCAGCGCTCGGGCAAGATATTCATTACCGGGATTCAGGCGTTGGCGAGACTGCCGCTGCTTCAGCATGACCGCGATGCGCGCAACGGCCTGAACACCGGAACCTACATCAGCGGGTATCGTGGGTCGCCTATGGGCGGCTACGATACCGCCCTCCTCAGGATGGGGGAGCGGCTGGCGGACAGGAACATCGTTTTCGCGAGCGGGCTCAATGAAGAAACCGCCGTCAATGCCGTATGGGGCAGCCAGCAGGGTGACATGTTTGGCGATGCCACCGTCGACGGAGTGGTCGGCATTTGGTACGCAAAAGGCGTCGGCGTTGCGCGCGGGATGGACGCGCTCAAGCACGCCAACTTTGCCGGCACGGCCAGGAATGGCGGCGTCCTTGCCCTCGTCGGCGACGATCATGGCTGCCAGTCGTCGGCCATTCCGCACCAGAGCGATCAGGACCTGGTATCGGCGATGATTCCAGTCCTCGCGCCTTCGGACGTTCAGGAGATTCTGGACTACGGCCAAATCGGTATCGCGATGTCGCGCTTCACCGGCTGCTGGGTCGCCCTTAAGCTTACCGTCGAGACGCTTGAGATTGCGGCAACCGTCGATGCCGATTTCGATCGTCCGGCAATAACGACTCCCGCGGATTTCGTTCCGCCGCCGGGCGGCCTGGGCATCCGCTGGCCCGATCCCGCGGTGGAGGCCGAGGTCCGCCTGCACGGCCCGAAGATGGATGCCGTGCAGGCTTTCGCGCGTGCCAATCCCGTCGACCGGATGATCTACGACGCGCGAAGCGCCCGGCTAGGTATCGTTACGACCGGCAAGGCCTATCAGGACGTTCGCCAGGCATTGGACGAGCTGGGCATCGCAGAAGCGGAAGCGGCCGCGCTCGGCCTGCGCCTCTACAAGGTCGGCATGGTCTGGCCGCTGGAACGGCAGGGCGCGTTGCGCTTCGTTGAAGGACTCGATGAGATATTGGTGATCGAGGAGAAGCGCGGCCTGATCGAGGATCAGCTTGCGGTGCTGTTGCTCCAACGCGGCGGACAGGTGCCGCGCTTGCTCGGCAAGACGGATACGGACGGTGCCGTGCTGATTCCATCGGTCCGTCAACTCGATCCGGAAATGGTTGGCCGCGCCATCCATGCCATGCTCGTGAGAAATGGCGTGGCGGATCGCGCGAGGCTGCGCCCGCCGGGCGGAAGCAACATCGTCACGGGCACGCAGACCATGGTCGAGAATGACGCGTTGCCGGTACGCGCGCCCTTCTTCTGCTCGGGATGCCCGCACAACCGTTCGACCAAGCTGCCGGATGGCAGCAAGGGGACGGGCGGGACGGGATGTCATGCGATCGCGATATGGCTGCCGTACCGCAACACCGATACGTTGCCGCAGATGGGGGGCGAAGGCCTAGCATGGCTTGGGCGATCGCGATTCAGCCGCACGAAGCACCTGTTCCAGAATCTGGGCGACGGCACATATAGCCATAGCGGCGTGCTGGCAGTCCGCGCCGCTGCCGCGTCGGGTGTCAACATCACCTATAAGATCTTGTACAATGATGCGGTCGCGATGACGGGCGGTCAGGCGCTGGACAATCAGCTGACCGTCCCGCAAATCACCAGGCAGGTCGCGGCCGAGGGTGCCAAGCGGATCGCGGTCGTGACGGACGAGCCGCATAAATATTCCAGCGATGCGGAATTCGCGCCCGGCGTCACCATCCACGACCGCTCGGAAATGGATGCCGTCCAGCGCGAGCTGCGCGACATCGAGGGGCTCACGATCCTCGTCTATGATCAGACCTGCGCTGCCGAAAAGCGGCGCCGCCGCAAGCGCGGCGCCTTTCCCGATCCCCCCAAACGCGTGTTCATCAATGACAGGGTCTGCGAGGGCTGTGGCGATTGCTCGGCCAAATCACATTGTATTTCGGTCCAGCCGCTCGAGACCGATCTGGGTCGCAAGCGCGTCATCGACCAATCCAACTGCAACAAGGATTATTCCTGCCTCGATGGCTTTTGCCCCAGCTTCGTGACCGTGCACGGCGGCAAGGTGCGGGCCGCAAACCCTGTCGAAGCGGCGACCTTTGCCGCGCCGCCGGAGCCCAGGCTGCCGCCACTCGATCGACCCTGGAACGGCCTGGTGACGGGCATCGGCGGCACGG
Source organism: Allosphingosinicella sp. (assembly GCA_035248285.1). Classification (GTDB taxonomy): domain Bacteria; phylum Pseudomonadota; class Alphaproteobacteria; order Sphingomonadales; family Sphingomonadaceae; genus Allosphingosinicella. The sequence continues at coordinate 12,629 of DATFHP010000029.1, forward strand.
GTGTGGTCACCGTCGGGCAGATCATCGGGATGGCGGCGCATCTCGAGGGAAAGGGCTGTTCGGTCCTCGATTTCACCGGCCTTGCGCAGAAGAACGGCGCCGTGACCAGCCATGTGCGGATCGCGATGCGGCAGGAAGACCTGCATGCCGTCCGGATACCAGCCGGCGGGGCGGATCTGGTGCTCGGCTGCGATGCGGTGGTCGCGGCTTCGCCGGTCGCGCTGCGCACGATGGCGCATGGCATCACCCGTGCCGTCGTCAATCACGATGTCGCGCCCGTCGCGGCGTTCGTGAGCAACCCGGACATGGACCAGCATAACGATATCGTGCGGACCACCATCGCCGAAGCTGTGGGAAGGGACCGGATCGATTTCGTGGACGCCACGCGGCTCGCAAGCCGGCTGATCGGCGACGCGGTCGCGACGAACCTTTTCATGCTCGGCTATGCCTATCAACGCGGACTGGTGCCGTTGACGGCGGCGGCCATCGAAGAGGCGATCCGCATCAACGGCGCGGCTGTCGACAAGAATCTGGAGGCTTTCAATTGGGGACGACGCGCCGCGGTGGATATTGCGGCAGTGGATGCCGTCGCGGCGGTTGAAGGCCAATCGGCGCCGAGCGACGACTTCGACGACGTGCTGGCGCGTCGGCTTACTTTCCTCGCCGCCTATCAGCACGAAGCTTATGCCGCGAAGTTCGGGACCTTCGTGGCCGCAGTCCGGGTGGCGGAACGGGCGGCGGTGCCGGGGAATGAGACGTTTGCCCGCACCGTGATGGAGGGGCTTTTCAAGCTGATGGCGTATAAAGACGAATATGAGGTGGCGCGCCTCTATTCCGACGGCGCGTTCCGGCGCAAGCTGGAGGCTCAGTTCGATGGCGATTATTCGCTGAGCTTCCACCTCGCGCCGCCGCTGTTCGCCGGGCGTGATCGGAAGACCGGAGAATTGCGCAAGCGACCTTACGGCCGATGGATGATGAAGGCGTTCGGCGTCCTGGCGCGGTTCAAGGGCCTGCGCGGGACGATGTTCGATCCGTTCGGATATACCGCCGAACGCCGCGAAGAGCGACGGTTGCCCGAGGAATATCGGGCGCTTGTCGACAGCCTGCTGCTGCATCTGACGCCGGCCAACCATTCAAAGGCGGTGGAAATAGCGGCGCTGGCAAAGGAGGTTCGGGGTTACGGCCATATAAAGGTACGAAATCTGGCAAAAGTGCGCGAACGCCAGGCCGAGCTCATGGCGCGCTTCATCCCGTCGGGCCAATCCTCCCGTGCGCCATCCCGGACGGCCGTACTCGTCGAAGCCGGCTGATGCGTGCGATCACTGTCGGTACCGGTGGCGTTGGAGGCTGGTTGGCGCGCGCTCCGCAATGGCGCCGGCGTCAGGAGAGAGCATCGAACTCCGGTTTGCGTTTGGCAAGGAAAGCGCTGATGCCTTCGCGGCTTTCGGGCCCGGAGCCGGCCGCGGCAATAGCCCGCGCTTCGCGTTCCATGTGGCTTTCGAGGCCGCCGTTGAAGCTCTCGAGCAGCAGGCCGCGCGCGACGCCAAGGGAAGACACCGCGCTGCGGCAAAGCTCGGTCGCGATCTTTTCGCCCTCCAGCGCCAGGGCGTCGTCGTCGACGACGCGCGTCACCAGCCCGAGGCGCTCGGCTTCGTCGCTTTTTACGCGACGGTTGGTGATGATCATCTCCTGCGCCTTGCGCAGCCCGATGAGGCGCGGCAGCAGCCAGGTGCAGCCCCCATCCGGCGTCAAGCCGATGCCTGAATAGGCGACGGTGAAATGCGCCGAGCGCGCCGCGATCACCACGTCGCCGAGAATGGCCAGGCTGAGACCGGCGCCGGCCGCCGGTCCGTTGACGAGGCCGACCAGGGGCTTCTCCATCCGGGCGAGTTTCGACATCGCCAGATGGAGCGTGCCGGCGGTTTCGCTGAGCAAGGCCGGAATCCCTTCTCCCGCCGACACGAACGCATCTATGTCCCCGCCCGCGCAGAACAGCCGGCCGGTTCCGGTAAGAACGACACAACGGATGGTCGGATCGGTATCGCAGCGAATGGCCGCCTCGAGAAGCGCGCGGGTCATGGCAAGATCGATGCTGTTGGCGTGCTCCGGACGGTTGAGCGTCAGGCGCGCTATTCCGCGATCTTGTTCGAACAGCAGTGGCGGCATAAATGTCTCTCGATCAAACTAGGTCAGGGGCTCGGCGACGCGGCTCGGCGCAGGGCCGTTGGCAGAACTTCTGGGGGATTAGCTGGCGCGGCGGGGCATCGCCACGCAATAAATCGGCCGGGCAAGCCGGGAGGGTGCCGCTTTCTCCGGTCTGCCTCCGATCCCCGATACGTCATCACCGTCCCTCGGAAATACCTGCCGCTACAATATCTGGTCGCGTACAGCTGGCCCACCTGCCAGTGAGCCACGTCCTCGGCATCGAACCAGCGTGAAGGGAAATAAGATGAAAGCTCTGTTGTGCAAGCAATATGGTCCGCCGGAGTCCCTCGTCGTCGAAGACGTGGATGCGATTGTCCCCGCCGCGGGCCAGGTCGTAGTGGCGGTCAAGGCTTGCGGCATCAACTTTCCCGACGCGCTGATCATTGAAAACAAATATCAGTTCAAGCCCGAGCCGCCATTCTCGCCCGGGGGCGAGGTCGCCGGTGTGATCACCAAATTGGGTGAGGGCGTCCAGGGCTGGTCGGTCGGCGACGAAGTGATCGGCCTTCTCCTATGGGGCGGTCTGGCGGAGGAAGTGGCGGTCGATGCCGGAAAGCTGATGCCCAAGCCGCGCGGAATGTCATTCGAGGAAGCCGCCGGCTTCCTCCTGGCCTATGGCACCGTTTATCACGCGCTTCACGATCGGGGAGGCTTGAAACCCGGCGAGACGTTGCTGGTGCTCGGTGCGGCGGGCGGCGTAGGCACCGCCGCAATCCAGATCGGCAAAAGCCTGGGTGCGCGCGTGATCGCGGCGACCTCGTCGCAGGAAAAGAACGCGCTTTGTCGTCAGCTTGGGGCAGACGAGAGCATCGACTATTCGACCGAGGACATGAAGGCGCGGCTTCGAGAATTGACGAAGGGCGATGGCGTCGACGTCGTCTTCGATCCCGTCGGCGGTCCGCTTTCCGAAATCGCGCTCCGATCGACCGGCTGGAGGGGGCGATATCTCGTCATTGGTTTTGCCAGCGGCGAGATACCCAAGATCCCGCTCAATCTCGTTCTTCTGAAGGGCGTTTCGCTGATCGGCGTTTTTTTTGGGTCCTTTTTCGATCGAGAGCCGGAAAATCGCGCCGCGCATGTGAACGGATTGAGAGAGCTTTACGAAGGCGGCCTCGTGCGTCCTCACGTTTCGGCCGTCTACCCTCTGGAAAAAGCGGGTCAGGCGATCAGCGACCTCCGGGATCGGCGGGCGACCGGCAAGATCGTGGTCAGCATGACGCAATAATCGCGATCCGACGCGGCGCCCGCCGCGGATTGCTTCCAGTCGCCGCCACGATCGGTATCCCCCAGAACCGGTGCATCGGTTGGCCGCGGCCTTTTGCTCCAAGCGCGCGCGACGGCTCAGCGTCCTTTCCAGACCGGCGGGCGCTTTTCGACGAATGCCCGCGGCCCTTCCTGAAAATCCTCCGTCCGGCGTAGCCGCTCCTGCGCTTCGTCGCTCAGCCGGCCCAGCGCGGCATCGTCGAGATCCAGCGCGGCGCGGGCAATGGCGAGGCTCTCCCGCACGGCGAGGGGTGCATTGGCGGCGATCGTCTCCGCCAGCGCGATGGCCTCGCCCAAGGCCTTGCCGGGCGTCGTCAGCCGGTTGACCATGCCCAATGCAGCGGCACGTTCGGAGGAAAGACGGTCGCCGGTCGCGATGAGCTCGAGCGCGATCGCCCGCGGCAGGGTCCGGGGCAGCCGGTAAAGCCCGCCGGCCGCGGCGGCGAGACCGCGCGTCACCTCCGGCAGACCGAACGCGCCGCCTTCGGCGGCAACGATCATGTCGCAAGCGAGCGCGAGCTCGCACCCGCCGGCGAGCGCAAACCCCTCGACCGCGGCAATCCAAGGTTTGGAGCGCTTCGCGTGAACGAACCCCGCGAAGCCGGTGCGCTTCCGAATCAGCTTGTCGAGATTGCCGGCCGAGATTTCCTTGAGATCGGCGCCGGCCGAAAACACCTTGCCGCCCGCGCCGGTCAACACGATTGCGCGCAGATCCGAATCGGCCTCGGTGCGCTCCACGAGCTTTTCCAGGGCTTCCGCAACCGGGCCGTTGACGGCATTGCGCGCCTCCGGCCGATTGATCGTGACGATGCCAACATGCTCGCCGTGCTTTTCGAACAGCAGCGGCGCTTGCGCGGATTCGGTCAAACCTTCCTCCTGTGATCGATCGACGTCTTCATGCTCCATCTCGGGACCATCGACCATGTGCATCGCTTCAGTTTGTCGGCCGCTGGCTTCCCAGAAAAATGTCATATTCGTCCTACGATATTCTATCAACAGATCCTCGAGGATTTTGCTGGACTCGGTGGTGCGAATCGAAATAGCGACTGTATCTCAGTATCGTGCTCTGTCACGATGTGCTTTATAGACTCGCTGTCTCCGGCATTTCCGTGTGCCGATTCGGACATAGAGTGTAGGACAAACTAGCTGCGGAGGCTTTGGCATGTTCGAGACGAGCGATCGCAGCAAGGCGCTGGCTGAACGCCTCCGATCCTTCATGGCGGAGCACATCTATCCCAACGAGCGGCGCTATTATCTCGAGGCCGAACGGCTGGGGCCGTGGTCCGTCTATCCCGTCGTCGAGGAGCTGAAGGACCATGCCCGCGCCGCCGGTCTCTGGAACCTGTTCCTGCCGGCCCATGAAGCCGAGGAGGGGCTCAGCAACGTCGACTACGCGCCCCTGTGCGAGATCATGGGGCGCAGCCTCCCCGCGCCGGAAGTCTTCAACTGCTCGCCCCCGGATACCGGCAACATGGAGACGATCCTGCGCTACGGCACCGCCGAACAGAAGGAGCGCTGGCTGCGGCCGCTGCTCGCCGGCGAGATCCGGTCCGCCTTCGCGATGACCGAGCCCGAAACCGCCTCATCCGATGCCACCAACATCGCGAGCTCGATCGAGGCGGACGGCGAGGACTATGTCGTCAACGGCCGCAAATGGTACACGAGCAACGCGACCCATCCGCGTTGCGAGGTGATCATCCTAATGGGCGTGAGCCAGCCGGCGGCCGATGATCCCTACCGTCGTCAGTCGATGATCCTGGTGCCGCGAAATGCGCCGGGCGTCCGCGTCATCCGCTCGCTGCCGGTGTTCGGCTTTTACGGCATTCCAGATCGCACGAGCGAGGTCGTGTTCGAGAATGTCCGCGTGCCCAAAGCCAACATCTTGCTTGGCGAAGGACGCGGCTTCGAGATTGCGCAGGGGCGGCTCGGCCCCGGCCGGATTCATCATTGCATGCGGCTGATCGGGCTGAGCGAGCGGATCCTCGAGCGCATGTGTCGCCGCGCCGAGACGCGCCATCCCTTTGGCCGTCCGCTGGCGGATCAATCCGTGACCCTGGAACGGATCGCTCAATCGCGCGCGCTGATCGAGCAGGCGCGCCTGCTGACGCTGAAGGCCGCGTATATGATGGATACGGTCGGCAACAAGGCGGCGCGCCAGGAAATCGCGCTCATCAAGGTCGTCGCCCCCTCCATGGCGCAGCAAATCATCGACTGGGCCATCCAGATGTTCGGCGGCGGCGGGACCGGCAACGATCATTTGCTCACTGCCGCCTTTGCGACGGCACGCATGCTGCGTCTTGCCGACGGGCCCGACGAGGTGCACCGCAACCAGATCGCCAGACTCGAGATGCGCCGCCATCGCGATACCGATCCCGCGCTTACCGGCGGCTCGGCGGATGTGCTGTCCTTGGTTGAGGCGGAGCGCATGGCATCCGGCGGGCTCTGGCCGAAACCGCAGGGATTTCCGGCATGAGCGGCCGATCCGCGGCGAGAAGGCGCGCGCCATCCAACCCCCATCACGGGCCGATCGCGGGCATCACGATGGACACATCGAACGACCGTAAGCGACGCGCTGCCGTCCAGCCGTTTTCTGACCGCCGGGATGCCGGCGCGCATCAAGGGATGTGACCATGACGAATAAGATCGGAGTGATAGGCGCGGGGTTGATGGGGGCTGAAATTGCCCTGGTGTTCGCGTTGAGCGGATTTGACGTGCTGCTGCACGACCGCGATCAGGCTTCGCTCGACCGCGCGCTTCAGCGCTTGCGCACGCTGATGGAGAAGGGCGTGCCGCGCGGTTTTTACACCCAGGATCAGATCGAGCCGACGCTGGCGCGGATCAGGCCCGAGCTTGATCTTGGCGCATTCTCGCGCTGCGCCTTGGTCACCGAAGCCGTGTTCGAGGCGCTCGACGTCAAGACCGATGTGCTTGCGCGGCTCGTCGCCATCGTCGGTCCCGACTGCGTGATCGCCTCCAACACCTCGACCATTCCGATTTCGACGCTCGCCGGCGCGCTTCCGGCCGAACGTCGCGGCCGCTTCATCGGCACCCATTATTTTTCGCCGGTGTCGCGAATGAAGCTCGTCGAGGTGATTCCCGGTTTCGACACGGCCGAGGAGACGGTAACCACGGTCATGGAGGTGATGACCAAGATCGGCAAGGAGCCCATTCGGGTCAAGGACGTAGCCGGCTTTGCCGTCAATCGCATGCTGCACGCTTTCATGATCGAGGCTGTCAAGCTGGTCGAGGAAGGCGTAGCGACGCCGGAAGATCTCGACACGGCCTGCCGCTTGGGCCTCGGACACCCCATCGGCCCTTTTGCGCTGATGGATGTCGTGACCTCGAGCCTTTGCGTGCAGGTCCAGGAAATCATGCAGGAAGCCTATGGTGAACGATTCCGTCCCCCCGCCCTCCTCAAGCAGCAGGTCCGAGCGGGCTATGTCGGCGGAAAGGGAAAGCCCGGCTGGTACAAATCAACCCGGGCGTAACGAAGGCCCGCGCGACCTCATTGTTCAAGACGTGATCCGGGGTCTCTACGAGGGGCGCTACGAACCCGGACAGCGTCTTCTCGAAGCGCAAATGACCTCGGATTACGGTGTCAGCCGCGGAACCGTGCGCGAGGCATTGAACAGGCTCGCGGTGATGGGAGTGATCAAGATGGTCCCCCAGCGCGGCGCCGAGGTGCGGCGTCTGACCATCAACGAGGCTATCGACATCCTGGTCGTCGCGCAGGGGCTGGTCGGAATCGGTGCGCGGCTTGCCGCCGAAAGGATCGAGACGCCCGGCGCCAGGGAACGGATTCGGGCGGCGTTCGCGCGCCTGAGCCAATTCGACAATGTGACCGGAGGGGCGGCGTTCGCGATGGCGCGCGATGCCTTCTACGCTGCCATCAACGCCATTGCGCACAACAGCGAGCTGAAGCGGATCTTGCCGAGCGTGCAAATTCATCTGATCCGCGTCCAGTTCCGAGCGGTGATCCGGACCATCGATCGCCGCCGCCATCGCGACTATGAGGAGATGATGAACGCGATCTTGTCGGGCAACGCGAAAGCTGCGGAAAAGGCGGCCCGGGCGCATCTCGCCCGCTCCATCGGCGCGCTCCAGGCCTATCGATCCGCGAGCAATCGGGACCTCGAGCAAGTCTAGCGCTGTAATGGTCCTGCGGCCGATCAGGCCTTTCTTTCTTTTACGGCAACGACCTCGACTTCAATCAACATGCCGGGGACCATAAGATCTTTCACCATGACTATGGTCCCAGCGGGGCGGTGTTCCTTGAACATTTCCATCTTCTTTTGCGCAAAAGCTTGCCCCGCGTCACGATCGATGGCGAAGCAGGTCGTTTTCACGATATCCCCCACGCCGCATCCGAACTTGGCCAAGAGCTTGAGCGCGGCCTTCAAACAATAATCCGCCTGTTCGTGCGGATCTGAGCTGATGATATTGAAGCCATCGTCTATGGCGGCAATTCCCGATGTGAAAACGATTCCGCCGCTTTCAACGCACCAGGACAACCCAGGAAAGTCAGGCAGTTCTTCTATCGTATCTGCGTTCATGAACACCTCCGTGAATCCCATAAGTCCAGACTTGGCGGATGTCGGCATAGCGCTCAACCCACGACCGGATTCGATGCGCCGGCCGGGGCGGCACGTCTACCCACGAGCGAGAGCCGCAAGCTCCCCGAGCAGGATCAACGCAAGCGGCAGGAACGCCCAGACAAGGCGTCGCGCAGATCTATCGCCGGTCGACCAATTTGCGAAGCCGAGCGGCACGGCCAGCATGGCTCCCGCCATCGTCCATAGATTGTAGCGGAGATCCGGTGCCACGCTCACCCCAAGGTAGGCGAATCCATAAAGGAGCGACGACGCTGCCACTGCCGTCGCGATCGCACGCGCGCCGGGATTCGCGCCGGCGATCAGCATCGCGGCTGCGACGCCGAGCCAAGTCGCTGGGCGTCCAAGCGGGGAGCGCGCGATGACCTGCGCCGCGCCGCAAACAAGATCGGTCAGGCCGTTGGGCACAAATCTCAGGCCCAGGTGGTTTGGCTCGCTCATCGAATAGACGGCGTCATCGGGCACTGTGGCCGCAAGCCATCGCTGGTTGGCGTTGAAATGTTTGAGCCGGTGGACCGTATAGGCGAGGGGTTCGTGAAGGATGCCGGCGATCCAGATTTCGACCCGCTTGCCGTCATGCGCCTCGATCTCGCTATCGAGGCGATCCTCGATCAGGTCGCAGGCAGGATCATAGCGTGGATTGAACATCGCCGGCGAGTAGCAGGCTTTGAGCAAGGCGGGTTCCGGGCGGGCGTATTCCGGATAGCGGTTCCGTCCGCTGCCCAATGATATGCCGGCAAGATCGAAATCTATCAGGGAGATGATGGGATGCGTTCGCTCCGGCTGGAGGAGGAGGCGATTGATGATGAAGCTGCTTCCGGCAAGAAGCAGCGCGGCGACGAGGGTGCCGGCCGCCGCTCTTTGCCATCGCCCTTCCCATTCCGCAGGCCGGAACAAGAGCAGCAGCAGCGGCGCGGCCGCAAAGACGCCGTTGAATCGGCTTGCGGCTGCGACGATCAGCGCCGTTGCTCCAAGCGCTTTGAGCGGCCAGGGGACGGGCCGCCTGGTCGATAGCGGCAGAGCGGCGATTCCAACCGAGGCAATCAGGCAGCCGGTGAGCAGCGAGTCTTTCAGGATCGACCCCATCTGGCCGAACGCGATTGGGAAAGCGCCGATCAGCAGAAAGGCGACGGCGGCCCGCCGCATATTGCGCCTCGCGGCCACGTGGACCAGAAGGCCGAACCCTAGCCAATAAAGCGCGCAATTCAGAATGAGCAGCGGCGCCGAGCCTGGCCACAGCTGATTCAGCTGTCGCCAAATCCAGGCCATGATCGGGGGATGCCAATCCTGGTAGCGGCCGCTCAGCGCCTGACCATATTGCGAAACGGTGTCGGGCGTGATGACGCCCCAATGGAAGGCGTATATCTGAACGCACCACAGGAGCGCGCAAACGGCCGGCAGCAGCCTAAGCGATAAGGATGCTCGCCGTTCAAGCGGCGGTGACACGGCCGCTCCGGTCGAGCTTGCCCCAGCCCACGAGGGCTCCGCGAATGGCCTGAGTCATTGCTTTGAGCACGACATAATACATCAGTTGTCGATACCCGATCCGCTGGAGAAGAAGCAGCCAAAGCAGACGCCAATCCTCGCGTCGTTCAAGCGCCATGGCGATGACGGCGGAAAGAAAGTCGGCCATCGTGAACACCAGCCAGTACAAGGCCATGCGTTCGACATCTCCGCTCGTCTGCGCCCAACCATGTTCCTCGATTCCAAGAACGGTCGCCAGGACGCTCACCAGCAGGGCCAAGTCGATGATCGGCGAAATCGACGCAAAAAGAATCTGAAACAGAATCGCCTGCGGCAGCCCGACTCGGGCGAGACCTGGCGGGCTACCGTCCTTCATCGCCGACTTATGCTTCCACAGGCACTGAAGCGTGCCATAGGCCCATCGAAACCTCTGGCGGGCGAGCCCACGGACCGATTCCGGCGCCTCGGTCCAAGCGACTGCATATTGATCGTAATGGACGGTCCAGCCCGCGCGCTGGATCGCGATCGTCATATCCTGATCCTCCGCGAGGGTATCGGAAGGGTAGCCGCCCACGTCGCGGAGCGCCTGGATTCTCCACGCGCCCACAGCGCCAGGGACCACGGTGATGGCTTGAAAACGTGCCAGGGCGCGGCGTTCCAGATTCTGAGCGGTAATATATTCGAGCGCCTGGCATCCCGTGACGAGATTGACCCGATTGCCCACCTTTGCGTTGCCGGCGACCGCTCCGATGGCCGGATCGCTGAACCATCGGGCGAGGCGGGAGATGGTCTTCGTCTCGAACTGCGTGTCGGCATCGAGCGCGACGACGATGTCGCCATGGACGAGCTCCAGGCCCTGGTTGAGCGCCTTGGCCTTTCCGCCATTGGGGAGCGAAAGCAGTCGAACCCGGGAGTCGTGCGAAAAGGCCCTTTTGACGATATTGCCGGTACGGTCTTGCGAGCCGTCGTCGATGACTATGACCTCGAGCGCGATATCCTCGCTGGCGAGCACGCGACGCACCGTCCTCTCGATCACTTTTTCTTCATTGTGCGCGGGAATCAATACCGACACGAAGGTCGTTTCGCCGCGCGGAAACCGGACGCGCGCTTCGCGGCGGCTTTGCCACAGCGCCAAGCCGGAAAGCAGGATGGCGCGCAAAATGCCCATCGTGATGGCTATCCAGAATATCCATCCCAGGGCTCGGGTAATTCCGGCCACCGCACCGAAGAACGCCAGATCGGCTTCGGCGGCCATTCGATCCGCCTTGCTTATCGGCGGCATCACGTCCGCCGGGCGCAAGTCAATCAGCGCCGACACGCGCACGAAACGATATCCTTTGGCTTTGAGCTGCTGGATTATGGCCGGCAGTGCCGCGACGGTCTGGGCGCGATCGCCGCCGCCGTCGTGCAGAAGCACGACCTGTCCGCTTCTATCCGCACTTGACGCCAATACGCCCGCCACAGTGCGCTGAACGATCGCGTCGGCGCCCGGACGCTTCCAGTCAGCCGGATCGACGTGGAGGCCGACCGACAGGTAGCCGAGATCTTGGGCCTCGTTGATGGGGATGATCTCGTCGGTCGTCGTCGGTTCGGCGTCGCCGAAGAAAGGCGCCCGGAACAGACGCAGCGAACGTCCCGTAAAGGCCTGAAAGAGCCGCTGCGTTGCGTTGAGCTCAAGCTCCGTCTGTTGGGCGGAGGTGCGCGCCAGGTTCGGATGCGTATAGGTATGGTTTCCGATTTCCTGGCCTTCGGCGACCATGCGCTTGAGCAAAGTGCGCTGCGTCAACGCATTTTCCCCAATGATGAAGAAAGTCGCGGGAACGCCGAACGTCTTCAATTCGTCCAATATCCGGGGGGTCCACTTCGGATCGGGGCCATCATCAAACGTGAGCGCGACCATTCCCGGCTTGAAGCCCGCGCGTTCGATGACGAAGGGACTGGGCAAGACAATGATCTTCTCGTTCGTGACGAGGCCGTTCTTGTCGCGAACGATCTGCCGGACGCCCGCACTGCGAACCGCGCCGACCTTCAGGACTTCGCCAACGCCTTCGATGTCGACGTCGTTTCCGGCCGGTATTCTTTCCAAGGTCGTGCCCTGGGGCGCATGAATCACTTGGTGGCGGCCGAAGAGCGACCAGGTCGACGGATCCTCCGTCCCCAGGCGCCAAAGGGCGATCTGATTCACGCCCAATCCGTGCAATATCCTGAGCTGGTCGTTCACCGCCGCCTCGTCGAGCAGCCAGACTTCGTGCTCGGTCGTTCCCTCCTGATATGTAAAGCTGGCGTTGCCGCTGACCGGGTCGAATTTGGGCAAGACGCCGGACTCCTTGGCGCGCAGCCACGCTTCGTCGACCGAGATCGCGTCCGTATCTCCCCCCTTCGCCCAATCGTAGGAATAAGAGCCGATGGCGACCACGAGCTTATTGGGCGGCAATGTATGAAGCGCTTTGCTCACCATGGCTTCGAACCAGGGACGCGACGCAATCGGCCCAGGAGGGCCGCCTGGATAATGTTCGTCATAGGCCATGACGAACAGCTTGTCGGCCGCAGCCGCATAAGCGGGAAGATTCCAGTCGCTATTGTCGATCGGGACGGCGACGGTGACGAGCCATCCGTGGGGCGCGAAGCGGCGATGCGCCTCGTGCAGGAAGCGCAAATAATCGCCCTGCGACGATCCGGGCAATTCCTCGAAATCGAACAATGCCCCATGGGCATGATTGACCGCCAGGAAGCGCTCTATTCTAGCCAAGAGTGCCGCGCGTGCGGCGGGATCGTCCAATAGCGCCGCGGCGCCCTTCCCATCCCATTCGCCCTCCAGCGCATTCTGCACCATGGGAAGTATCTTCGGCCGGTGCGCCGCGCCGGCGATTATTGCTCTGCCCGGATTGTCGGCAAATACCGTCATCCTATGGTCGGGACCGGTCACGGAAATCCACCCCGGAATCAGCCAGTCGAGATCCTCGACGTGTCGTCCGAGCGAAGCCGCGCTCGAATCGTCCCAAGGCGCATGAAATGAAATCGCGAGCGGGGGAGCCGTAGCCGCCGTCCTTCCCACCAGGCCTCGCGCGCTGCGGAGTGCCGCCTTGATGCTGAGGCGGGCTGCGTGGCTGACCAAATTTGTCTGCGACGATCCCGACAGCGGTGGGCGCTCGACTTGGAAGGGGAGCTGATTCTGTGGGGTCACCTCCACGATCGAGGCCGCGAAGATGCCGACGGACAGCATCAGCAAAAGCACGAATGTCGCAGCGGCAAAAGCGAACCGCCGTCGCCGTCGCCCGGAAGAGTCGTAAAATACGGGCGTTTGCCTGTCCGTCGCTTCGCCTGGCTTCATTTGAGGACGACCACCCCTGTATCTTCTATGTCAGCCAACCCGTACCAAACATTCCCGCACGAACGAACTTTTCGCGTGGCCTGACTCGCCAGATCGATCACCTTTTTTGCGGCTGTCGAACTGCACCCGACGGCAGGAAGGTCGGAGCGGAATGGCCTCGACTGCTCCCGCGGACCGCGCCTCGACCGTCTTGGCGCAGGAGAAGGTGCGATGCCGATGGTCGCATGACGAGATGTCCGGCTAACATGTTCGCGGCGCCGGCGAACATTACAAAAAGGTAATGCCGGCGATTCCGTCGCCCCGTTCATCCTGCGGCAATCGGCCATTCCGGATTGCAGGCTTTTCGGCGGTCATGGACAAGACCGTCCGGAAGGACGCGCAATGATTGCGGAAGTCAGAGATTGATTGGGTGGAAGGAAGAACAGGCATGCCGAAGCGACCCGTCCCGTCTTTCATGGTGTTTACCGATCAGCAGGGTCGCTGGCACTGGAATTTTGCAGACAGCGGCGGAAACATCGTTGCGATCGGCAATGGCGCATTCAAGCATCCTGCAGGATGCGCCAAGGCGATCCGGGCGCTGTTGAATGTGGGCAGCGCGCCGGTGCTGGTTCGCGATGCGGTCTTCAGGCCGCTGACGGCGGGATCGGCCCCACAGCTCGAAGAGAGCGATGATCCGGCCGTGGCGCAGCCGGTGTCGCTTGAGGACGGATAAAGTTGACCGGACTGGCTGATTGCGGTCCGGCACGCGTTCAAGCCCCTGGGCTGTTGGCCATCATTCCACTCCGTCCCATTGGAGCTCAAAGCGCGTGGGCAGATTGACGCTTTTCCGAGGATTGTTCTGGGTTGCCCTCGTCTTTGCTTTTGTCATGGCGGTGCTTCCCCATGCGCCCGAGCTGCCGGGCCATCCGCTCGACAAGGTTCAGCATATTGTCGCATTCATGGTTCTGACCGCGCTCGGGTGCTGGGGCTATCCGCGGGCGAGATTGGTTGCGGTGGCGGTTTGGCTCTCGGGTTTTGGGGCGTCGATCGAGTTGGTTCAGGGGCTTCCCTTCGTGCATCGCGACAGCGACGCGATGGACTGGATCGCAGATACCCTTGCAATAGCTTTCGTCTTGATCGTGATGGCGCTTGTACGCGGTCGTGCGAAGACGAGAGCCCGTTCGTCGGCAGGCTGAGCGTGCGCAAACCCGCTATGGCGGTGTTCCGGTCGGCCCGCTTCTCGCTTCCGCTTGCTTGCCGTGATTTCCGAATCCCCGGATGATCGTTTCTGGCTGGGAATCACGCCCGCATGGTCGTTCGAAAGGAGAGGGCGGCAAGATGGAAGTCGAGGTCACTGCCGAAGCGAAGGACAAGCGGCTCAACCAGCTCGTGGCCGTCACGGTGGTCGTTCTTTCGGTCTGCACCGGCCTGGGCAATATCAAGGACGGCAACATTGTGCAGGCGATGCAGCAAGCCAAGGCCGATGCCGTGGATACGTGGAGCGAATATCAGGCCAACCGGATCAAGCTCCATGTCGCCGAGGTCGGCCGCGCCGAGCTTGCCAACGCTGTCGGGAGCGGACGGCAGAGCGCGCGGAACGAGATCGCCGCTCTCGATGCCGAAATCCGGAAATATCGCGATTCGACGCCAGGGCTTGCTGCGAAAGCCAAGGATTTTGAAGCGCGCTATGACGCGATGAACGTCCATGACGATCAATTCGATGCCAGCGAGGCCCTGATTGCGACGGCTATTTCGATGGCTGCCGTAGCCGCGCTGGCGGAGAATTTCTGGCTTTTGGCGTCGAGCTGGATATGCGGCAGTATCGGGATCTTTTTCGGCGTCTGCGGCTTCGCCGGACTCGGCTTTCATCCGGATATTTTGAGCAAGTTCCTGGGATAGGTCATGGGCCCGGCCGATCACGCATCCGTTCGGTCCAGCGCACGCGACGGTCCATGGGCGCGGAACAGGCACGTAAAAAGAAGGCGCCGGACAAAGGCGCCCTCAGTTGCTAGGGACTGTTGAATGCGTGGCGAGCGATAGCGCGACTCAGTGGGTGTTGCTTGCCGCTGCGTCTATCGCGTCGGCCTTTTTGTCGCCTTCCGAACGCACGGCGTCGGCCTTGTTCTTCATCGCGTCCGAGGCGTTCTCGGCGGCGTTGCTCATATTGTCGGCGGCGGACTCAACGTTCGCTGCCTGATTGTCGATGGCGGCGGCCGAATTGTCCGCCGCTGCGGCAGTGTTCTGGGCCTCGGGAGTCTTGTGGCCGCAACCGCTGAGCAGCAGCCCGGTCGCCGCAGCAATGAGAATTTTCCTGTTCATCGATCTCTAGACCCCTCTTCCTAATCGCATTTCCCGCGGGTTCGCATCCGCCTTCACTTCATTCGTCGCTCCAAGAATGATCTCGAAACGTGGAGTGACGGCCGGGCGGCCCTGCCCAATGGAGAAGGTCGCCTAGCGGATTGCCGCGTCCCGTTCACATTACAAATTGGTAATGTGACGTTTCAGCCTGATGTGCGCCATGAATGCTGCGACAGCCAAGATATTCGCAAACGTCTAGGGAAGCGTTTCCAATCCCCAAAGCCATGCAACCCTTGCGTGAGATCGCGCGCAAAGCGGCTCAACTCGGCGATCTGGCAGTCATGATGCCGATAGTCGGCTTCATCGCGATGTCGATCGCTTATTGGCCCGGGCTGGTGACGTGGGACTCACTGCGCCAATATGACCAGGCGCTCAACGGTGACATCGACGATTGGCACCCTCCGGTCATGGAATGGATCTGGCGGCAGCTCATTCCCCTCGATGCCGGCCCTGCGCCAATGCTGTTATTTCAGCTCATCCTGCTGGTGAGCGGGCTGGCATTGCTCGCGATCTGGGCGATCCGCCAGAAGCGCCGCGGCTTGGGAATTGCCATCGGTGTGTGTGCGATGATGCCGATTCCTGCGGCGCTGATGGGCACCATTCTCAAGGATAGCTTGATGACAGGCGCGCTGCTCGCGGCGACCGGTCTATTGGCGATGGGGCGTCTTCGCCCGCTCGGTCCGACAAGGTGGGCCGCGATCGGGCTGGTCCTGTTCGCGGCTTCGTTGCGATTCAATGCTTTCCTTGCAGGCCTTCCGCTGCTGCTGGCGCTTCTGCCCGCCTCCTTTCGCGTTACGCGGATTCGAACCGCGGCCTCCGCAGTCGCGAGCCTATCGGCTTTGCTTTTGGTGATGCCGGCGGCGAACGCGATGATCGGCGCGGAGCATAGCGGCGTCGAACTTTCGCTCATTGCATTCGATCTTGGCGGCATTACGAAGCACAGCGGCGTCGACGCCTTCCCGCCGCTCGGGCTCGCCAACCCGGTCGACATAAACAGGCGTTGCTACTCTCCAGTCAAATGGGATCCCTATAGCTGGTGGGTGGATGAACCGTGCCCGATCGGCTTTTATCGGCTTCGGCGCGTATTTCTGAGCAACGGAACCAATCCCCAAATCTATTGGGCCAAACAAATCGCCGCGCATCCGCTGGCTTATGCGGCTCATCGTCTGAGCCATTGGAACATCAATGCACGCTTCCTCGTCAGCAATGAGATCGAAAGGCCGGTCCAAGTCGAAGCACCGCCCAACGATTGGAATTTCCACACGACACCGAGCCTAGCCTTGTCATTCGTCGACCAGGCAGCATTGCTGAGCGCCCATACGCCGCTGGGCTGGCCATGTGCATGGCTCGCGCTTTCCCTGGGAATCATCTTGGCTTCGCGGGAACTTCCTTCTCGCGGTCTCGTGGCGCCGCTGGCCATGTCTGCGCTTCTTTATGGGACAGGCTATGTCGTCTTCAGCGTTGCCGCGGAGCTGCGATATTATCTGTGGACGATGATTGCGGCTGCCGTAGCGCTCGTCATCACGGCGAGCGATCTTTATCACTCGAATGACAGGCGTCGAACAATAAGGTGGCTCGTGCTGTTCGGCCCGGCCTTGGTGGTTTCATTGCTCGCTTGCCTATGGCGCAGCGGCCGGTGGGGAGCCTAGGCATGGCCCGCTCGGCGAGGCGCAGCTGCCCGTTGCGCTCGGCTGCGTCCAGGAGTTCGTGGATGCTGGTAAAGGCGCTGCTTCCGTCCAAGCGCGTTAGCGCCTCGAAGCCATGCGCAGCCAAGGACGTCGTGCTGACAATCGGCTGAAAGGCCACTTGCGCGCGGCCCAGGGCGTCGAGCGGATCCTGTTCGAATTTAAGCGCGAGATTTTGACGAACGGCCACCGGATCCTACCTTGGGCGGCCTTATCGCGGCCATGCACTAAGGACTGGTGGAAATGCTTGTCACAAAACCGCAATCTTGAGCGATGCGCCGCCGATCTGCGCTCAATCTGCAATATGCTATGGGAGTTCGGCGACTTCGCGAAAGAGGGTAAGAACGCCGGGGACCTCCTCCACCGACACCCTTCTGATCGCCTCGTCCGGTTCCGGGCGCTTCTTTCTTTGCTTGAGCGGCGCCTTGCGGGTCACCGGCGCCTCGCGCGGATCGACCGACTTTGAACCCTTTGCGATCTGCGGGCCACCTAGGCCGCAATAGAAACTGACGCCGAAGTCTTTCACCACCTGCTCGGCGAGCGCGATCCGGCGTTTGGCGCCGGCAAGCCCGTCCGCCAGATTGATGAGCCCGAGAAAAAGCTTGGTGCCTTTCGCAAGCCGCAAATCGCGGAGCGGTTCATAATCCTCGATTTTGTCGTGCTCCGGAATGATCGGAATATGGAAGTAGGTGATCGGCCGGCGGATCCGATCCACAAGGGCGTTTATGGTGTCCACGACCACGACATTGTCCTGGCCGCCGGCAGGATCGTGATGCCAGATCGTGCAGATGTGGAAGCCCAGCTCCACCTCCGGCGGGATGCGGTTGGCGACTTCCGCCACCGCATCGGCCATTTGAGCCTGCGTCCAGTGGAATTGCTCATGCACGGGCGTGTCGAACGCTTCGGGCGCGCGAATATATTCTTCATGCTCGGCTTCCATGGCCACATCCAGCTGGATGGTCAGTTCATCGGCCGGAATGTCACGCACGATTTCGGCAATTTCACGGGAAAGGGCCGCGGCAGCGCGAGGCAGGAGCTGCTCGGGGTCGCCCTTGACGGAATAGACCGTCGTCCCCGGCCCCGCCAAAGTCATCTGGAATCGCATGTCCTTGGGCACCACGCCCGCTTCCTTCAGGCGCTTGAACGCCTGGTAGGAGCGTCTCGCGCTCTCTGCATAGCCGTAGGGCCCGAGCTCGAGAGCGTCGGCGGATGCGCCGTCGCACAAGCAGAAGGTCGGCACGGCCATCGGTTTCTGTCCGTTCAGATGTACGACGCCTGCTTCCCGCAACGAGCGATTTTGCGCGTGGGATTGGAACACCTTGGTAAGCCAGCCCATTCGCTCGCCGTCGGGCATGCGCGTGAGCACGGGGCCCACATGCTCGGCAAGCGACCGGAAAACATCCTCGACGTCGGCGAGCGGCATTCCACCCACCATGAGCAGCTCTCGAGCGCCGGATTGAATTTCGCCAACCACATTCGACTCCTTTGGTCCAATCCCAAGCATCCGCGCGATGCGCCTATCGCGCAACCTCGAACAGCGCGGCGGCACCCATGCCGCCCCCTATGCACATCGTGACGACGCCGTAGCGAATGCCCCGGCGTTGCCCCTCGATCAGCAAATGTCCGGTCATGCGCGCGCCCGACATTCCATAGGGATGGCCGATGGAGATGGCGCCGCCGTCCACGTTCAATCGATCTTCGGGGATGCCGAGCGTGTCGCGACAATAGAGCGTCTGCACGGCGAATGCCTCGTTGAGTTCCCATAGATCGATGTCGGCGACCGACAGGCCGAAGCGATTCAAGAGCTTGGGCACGGCGAACACCGGTCCGATCCCCATTTCGTCGGGCTCGCAGCCCGCCACCGCGAAGCCGCGAAATATGCCGAGCGGGGCGAGGCCGCGCCGCTTTGCCTCGCCGGCTTCCATGAGGACGCACGCGCTCGCGCCATCGGAGAGCTGGCTCGCGTTGCCCGCCGTGATAGTGCCGTCCGGGCCGTTGACCGGGGCGAGCGCGGCAAGCGCCTCGATCGTCGTGCCGGGCCGGTTCCCTTCGTCGGCGTGCAGCAATGTCTCTTCATGCGTTGCGCCGGGGGCGTCGGTCGCCGGGACTTCCCTCATGGACGCGAGCGGCACGATCTCGGCGTCGAAGCGGCCCGCCGCCTGCGCCGCGGCCGTCCGCCGCTGACTCTCATAGGCATAGGCGTCCTGCTCGGCGCGGGCGATGCCGTAGCGCCTGGCGACGATCTCGGCGGTTTCGAGCATCGGCATGTAGATTGCGGGCGATTTGTCCCGCAGCCAGTCCGATTGCTTGCGCCATTCATTGGTATGCGCATTTTGCGCCAGCGAGATCGATTCGAGGCCGCCGGCCACGAAGATGTCCGCCTCGCCGGATGATATGCGGTCCGCGGCGACGGCGATCGCCTGAAGCCCGGAGGAGCACATGCGGCTGACCGTCAGGCCGGCCACCGTCACCGGAAGCCCCGCCGCAAGCGCGGCTTGGCGGGCGATATTGGCACCGGTCGCGCCCTCGGGCCGGCCGCACCCCAGGATGACGTCCTCGACCTCGGGTCCGTCGAGCTGCGCGCGCGATACGGCCTGGCGCACCACATGGCCGCCGAGAATCGCGCCATGCGTGTCGTTGAACGCGCCCCGATAGGCTCTTCCGATCGGAGTGCGCGCCGTCGAAACTATGACCGCTTCGCGCATGTCACAGCCCCAGCACGCGCTCGGCGGTGCCGTGGAAAAAGGCTTCCAGGAATTCGTCCTTGAAGCCGAGGTCGTTCCATTCCTTGAGCAGGCGCGGATAGGGAATGCTTG
Source organism: Allosphingosinicella sp. (assembly GCA_035248285.1). Classification (GTDB taxonomy): domain Bacteria; phylum Pseudomonadota; class Alphaproteobacteria; order Sphingomonadales; family Sphingomonadaceae; genus Allosphingosinicella. The sequence continues at coordinate 32,340 of DATFHP010000029.1, forward strand.
GATAATCGCTTCCGAACATCATCTTGTCCCTCAATCGCCCCCGCATGTCGCGAATGATCTGCTCGGGCAGATATTTGGGGCCCCACCCCGACATTTCCCAGAAGACGTTGGCCTTGTGCAACGCGACCACGGTCGTCTCGTCGATCCAGGGATAACCGGGATGGGCCATGATGATGGTGAGGTTGGGAAAATCGGCGGCGAGCGCATCGATCGCCGCAGGATGCGCGTGGCGGGTCTTGGCGCCCATGCCCCCGGGCATGCCGGCGCCCATCCCGGTCATGCCGACGTCGATCATCACCGGCACCTTGAGCGCCGTCAATTCCTCGAACAGCGGATAATGGCGCGTATCGTCGACGCTGAAATGCTGCATGATGGGATGGAAATGAAATCCGATCATGCCGAGATCGTTGACGGCATGACGCGCCTCGTCGATCGCGAGCTGTCCGGTCGCCGGCTCCAGCGCGCCCCAGGCGCCGATCATGCAATCCCGATGCCGGTCGCGCATGCCGGCGACATAATCGTTGGAGCAAGGCGGGGTATTGATGGTCGTCGACAGGTCGAGCGCGACCAGACAGGCGTGAATTCCGTTTTCGCGAAACTCGGCGGCGACCTCCGCTTCTTCCTTCCACGTCCAGTCGCGTTTCCAATATTTGGCAAGGGCGTCGACATAGGGTCCCTGGCAGTCGATCCAGGTCTTCGTGTTGGGGTAGCAGTGCAGATCGATGATGCGCATTGGTTTCTCCTAGCTCCCCGTCCACCGCGGAGGGCGTTTTTCCGTGAAGGCGCGTGGCCCTTCGATCGCATCCTGACTCGCCTTGCGTGCCTCTTCGGCCGGATAGGCAGCCGCCATCGCATCGGCGAGCGGAAGCCCCAGGCCTTCGCTTACGCATTGCTTGATCGAGCGAATGGACAGGGGTGCGCAGGCGATGATGTCCGCGATCCACCGTGCGATCGCGTCATCGAGCTGATCGGCGGGCACGACTTCGTTGACGAGCCCGAGTTCATAGGCGCGGGCGGCGCTCATGCTGCGACCGGTGAGAAGATATCCCATGGCCGCCTTCGGCGGAATCTGTCGGGGCAGCCGATGGACGCCGCCGGCGAAGGGGATCAGGCCCCGCCGCGCTTCCGGCATGGCGAAGCTCGCGCTCTCGCTCGCGACGATAAGGTCGCAGGCAAGCGCGAGCTCGAAACCGCCGCCGAGCGCAAGGCCCTGGACGCGCGCGATGATCGGCTTCGGATAGTCGAAACGGTCGGTCAGGCGGGTGATCTTCGCCCAGCGCGCGTCGACGACCGACCGCGCCTCCGCGCCCATTTCCTCCACCTCGGCCAGTTCCTTGAGGTCGCGCCCGACCGAAAAGGCCTTGTCGCCGGCACCGGTCAGGATGATCACCCGAACCGCCGCATCGTCGGCAAGCCGGTCCAGTGCCTGGCTCAACGCCAGATGGGCGCGCGAATCCATCGCGTTGAGGCGATCGGCGCGGTTGATCGTGACCGTCGCGATGCCGTCATCGATCGCAACGAGGATTGGTTCGCTCATCGACTCAGCGGCTCGCGACCGCCGCCTTCATTCGCTGCAGGAGCGCACGGAAGGGAGGCTGTTTCATCGAATGCAATTGTTCTGCGGTTTCATGCTCGAAGGTCCGGCGATGATCGCTCGCGGCGGCGAGGCGCAGCGATCGCTTGGTGCGCACCAGCAGCTCGCGCGGCATCTCGTTGGTGGCCTCGGCAAGCTTCATGGCCGCTTCTATCAGAAGATCGGGCGCAGCGACCTGCTGAACGAGGCCGATCGCCTTGGCCTCGTCGGCGCGCACTACGCTGTTGGCGAGCAACAGGCGCGTCGCTTCGGCCCAACCCACCGCCCGCAGGAGCAGCCAGCCGTGCCCGCCGCCGGGATGCAGTCCGATCTTCAGGAATCGGGTCTCGAAGACGGCCTTTTCGCTCGCGATGCGCATGTCGCAGGCGAGGGCCAGATTCATTCCCGCTCCGACCGCCGGTCCGTTGACGGCGGCGATCGTCGGCAATTCGCTTTCGGCGACCGACATGAACGATTGATAGACCGCATAGAGAGCGTCCGTGTCGCCGTCGGCGCCGGCTTCGAGGTCGTCGAGATCGGCGCCGGCGCAGAAGGCCGATCCAGCCCCGGTGATGACGATCGCCCTGAGGTCCTCATCATCGTTGGCGGCGGCGATCGCGGCGCTGAGCGCCTCGCAAAGGGCGCGCGAAAGGATGTTGCGGCGGCCCGGGTCGTCGAGCGTGAGGAGCAGTGTCGCGCCATGACGGTCGGTCTTGAGCAGACTCATGCGGGCTGTCCCATTCGCCCGACGACACTCGTCACCAGATCCTTTTTGGAAACCTTGCCGAAGTTGCTGAGCGGGAAGGTGTCGAAGCGTTCGACGCGCTCGGGATATTTGAATTTGGCCAGCTCGAACTGGCCGAGAAAATCACACAATTCCTCGAGCGACAGACTATGGCCGTTGCGAAGCACCACGCAGGCACAATTCTTTTCGCCCATGACCCGATCCGGCATCGATACGCAGGCGACATTTTCGACTGCCGGGTGACGAAGGATCAGCTCTTCGATCTCCTCGGCGCTGATCTTCTCGGCGCCCCGATTGATCAGATCCTTCTTGCGTCCTTCGACCATATAATTGCCCGACGGATGCTGGCGCATCAGATCGCCGCTGCGGTAGAATCCGTCGGGCGTGAAAGCCCGCGCATTATATTCCTCGGCTTTGAAATAGCCCCGCAGCGTATAGGGGCCGCGGCAGCATAATTCTCCGACTTCGCCCGGCTTGACCAATTCGTCGTCCTCGCCGAGCAGCATGATCTCGTCGTCGGGACAGATCTTGCGTCCGACCGTCTCCATGCGGACGTCGAGAGGATCGTCGAGACGGACGAACATCAGCAGACCTTCGGCCATCCCGAAATTCTCCTGGACGGTGCAGTTGCGGAACACCTTCGCGGTGCGTCGCCGGACCTCGGGCTGCAGGCGCTGGCCGCCGCTTTGAATCACCTTCACCGAGGAAAGATCGTATTTTTCCGTCAGGGGGCTTTCCGTCCATTTGATCAACAGCGGCGGCACCGCATGGATATGGGTTACCTTGTAGCGCTCGATCAGGGGGAATATTTCTTCGGCGGCCGCGCTGGTGTGAAGCACGGTCGCCGCGCCCGACAGCAGGAAGCCCTGCAAGCCGGGGCAGGCGAGCGGGAGGTTGTGGCCGATCGGCAGCACATCGAGCAGCACGCTGTCCGGCTGGACCGCGCAGACCGACACGGCCATGCGGCTGTTATAGGCATAGTCGTTATGGGTGCGCGGGATCAGTTTCGGAATGCCGGTGGTGCCGCCCGAAAGCAGGAACAGCGCCGGATCGTCCGGGTCGATCTCGATATCGTCGATCATGCTCGCCGGCAGGCTTGCCGGCGTGTCGATCAGCGCATTCAGCGAAACGAAACCGGCCGCGGCTTCACCCAGCACGATTCCGTGCTTGAGATGCGGCGCTTCGGCGCGGATTCGATCGACCATCTCGAGATAGCTGAAATCGCGATGCGCATCCGGAGTGAAGGTCGCCACGGCTTCCGCCGTCTTCACGAAGAAGCTCATTTCCCGAAACCGGTGCGGGGGCAGCGCAAGCACGGGGATGACGCCGATCTTCTGCAGGGCGAAATGCAGATAGGCGAACTCGATCCTGTTCGGCAGCTGAACGACGACGCAATCCCCCCGTTTGAAACCGAGCCCGAGAAGATTCAGCGCGAGGTTTGTCGATCGCTCGTCGAGGGCGCGAAACGTCACGGCGCTTTCGGAGTCCAGCAGCGCGGTCCGGTCGGCGTAGCGTTCGCACCAGCCCTTGAAGACCGAGCGCAGCGTCTCGTCGCGCCAATAGCCTTTCTCGCGGTAGCGCTTGGCGAATTGGGGTGGGAATGGGACAACGCCGTCCATGATGGGGCTCCTGGCAGGAATCAGGTGACAAAGCTGTAGCCGCCGTCGATCACGACGGTCTGGCCGGTGGTGAACAGCAATTGGGTCGCGAGCGTCAGCACCGCCGCGCCGACGTCTTCCGGCCGGGCATTCCGCTTGAGCGGGGTGTGGCTGGCGCGGCGCTCCATCAGACGCTCGTAATTCTCGCCCAGCGTCCGTTCCATCCACTCGCCCTCCAGCCAGCCGGGGGCGACGGCATTGACGCGAATGGAGGGGCCTAGCGCGCCCGCAAGTGTGCGCGTCATCGAGATGATGGCGGCCTTGCTGGAGGAGTAAGGCAGGGATTGGGCGCCGGGGCGAAGACCGACGATGCTGGCCGTGTTGACGACGCTGGCCTGCGGCATCGCCTTCAACAGCCGTGCGGCGTGCTTGGTCGCGAGAAAGGTGCCGCGCACGTTGACGGCATATACCCGGTCGAAATCCTCGACGGTCATGGTGTCGAACTTGTGCGGAGGGACCTCGCTGCTGATGCCGGCATTGTTGACCAGAAGATCGAGCCGGCCGTCGAACAGCCTCTCGACCTCGGCCACCATCGCGATCACGTCGGACTCGTTGCTGACGTCCGCCTTGATCAGCGCGGTCCGCTGCGCACCGGCCGCCTTGGCGAGCCGCTCGGTCTCCTGAGCCTCCTTGTCGCTGCGGCTATAATTGATAGCGACGTCGAAACCGCCTTCCGCCAGGCTCTCCACGATTGCTCGTCCGATTCCGGTGGCTGCTCCTGTCACCAAAGCGGCGCGTCTGGGTTGCCCTGCCATCCGGTCTCCTTTCCAAGATTGAATACTATAGTACGATCAAAATCGATCACGTTCACTTTTAGTCGGGCTGCTTTGTCGCGGCAAGCGATGATTCGGCGACTCAGGTCGATCCTGACGGCGCCAGCGCCTTCATCGGGAGCTTCATCAGTCGGCGCAAGTCCTTCAAGCCCGTCGCTATGTCGTCCGGCGTCGTGGCGCTCCAGTGCCGCACGGCGGACGTGTAGACTGCGAACAGCGTGGCCGCTGCTTCGTCGGCGTCCAGGGATGGATTCATGCGGCCCTGCCGCTGCATCTGCGCGATCCAGGCCGCGAGCTCGCGTTGCGCCTCGCGTCGGCGCGCGACGATGGCCTCCATATGCGGATTGGCGCCGAAGAATTCCATCTGCTGCAGGACTTGATGGCTGAGCTTCGGAATTTTCGACCAAAAACCATAAAGTTTCGCCAACCCTTGGATCAGCTCGTCCATCGGATCGTCATGCCTCGGGTTGTCCTCGAACAGTGCCGGGAGAGCCGTCAGCTCTTCTACATAGACCATGGCGAGCAGGCCCGCCTTGTCCGCGGCATAGGCAGATACCGTCCCAAAGCCCACGTCCGCCTTTTCGGCGACCTCGCGCAACGTGGTGGCGGCATATCCTTTCTTCGCGAAGAGACTGCGCGCCGCGGCCCGGATCAATTTTTCCTTGGACTGCTTGTTTCGTTCGCGCAGGCTTGGCTTGCCGTCCCGCCTTGCCGCAAGGGCGGTGCGCGCGCCCTTGCGACCGTGGTTGCCGATCTGCGACATCTGGCTCATCGAAGGGAGGTGAGACACCGCGAGTGACCGGCGTCCGGGTGTCCTTGATCACCGATCGCAGGGGCAAGAGAGATCCTCGGCATGGCCTGTGTAAGCCACAGTCCCGTGCCGATGGTCAACGATCTTTCCCGGAAGACCTTGTCAAAGGCCGCGTGATGGGTACGATCCTCTTGGGCTGCAGTTCGCGGCCGCTTGTTCCCCCCAAAGCTATCGAGAGCGCGATGAGCAACGACGAAGACAATGTGAGCAGCGAATTCAAATATACGGTCTGCTGCTGGAGCACGCCGAAGAACAGCTGGCTCCAGGATATCGAGCAATGCGCGGCGATCGGTGTGCAAGGTGTGGGGCTTTGGGAACGCAAGATCGCGCCCGGCGAGGAGGAGGCCGTCGAGGAGGCTTTGGCCGCGCACGACATACGCGCCGGGATCCTCGTTCCCGACGATTGGACCCTGTTGCCCGGACCGCTGAATCCGCGTGCGGAGGGTCTGGACTGGAAAGAATTGTCGCGGCGGATTGCGGCCAGCATGGCGCGTCTGGCTCGGTTCAAGCCCGTCGGAATATTGGTCGGCCCCGGTACCAGCGGCGATCCCGCGAATCCCGCCGGGCCGATCGAGGGCGTCATCGAAGGCTTGAAGATCGTTGCCGATGCCGCCGGCGAGGTGGGGCTCAGGATCGGTTTCGAACCCTATGCACGCAGGCGAGGGGGTGCGCTGGTGACGCTGGCCGAGACGGTGGAGGTGATCGAGAAGGTCGGCCGCGGCAATGTCGATCTGCTTCCCGACGTCTGGCATTATTGGCCCGAGGAAAACGTCCATGGCGAGCTGCGCCAGTTCGCCGACCGCATGATGGGACTGCAGGTCAACGACGCGCGGATCGACGAACGCAGCTGGTGCGACCGGGTCCAGCCCGGCGACGGCCGCAACCAATGCACGGCGATGGTCGCCACCCTGATCGAGGCGGGCTTCACCGGCTGGTACGATTATGAGGTCTTCTCGGACGATGGGCGCTGGGGCAACGCCTATCCAGACTCGCTTTGGGCCAAGCCGCACGAAGAGTTCCTTCGCGAAGGCTATGAGGCCTTCTCCCGCTGCTATGCCGACGCCAAGCAGATGGTCGAAGCCTCGCGCAGGGTTGCTTCCTGATATCGAAATGCTGCTGAATGGGAGGGGCCAGCGGGTTTGGCTTTCCGCCGAATTCGCGGGATCGGTTTTGCCGAGCAGGCGCGAAACCAATTCAGACAAATACTCATGGCGGCGGCGCTCAATTCCCCGCTTCATTGCGCATTTTGGTCTCGCTGTCCTATATTGGCGAAAAGAAGTTCGCCGGCGTCGCACCACCGGCATGGCTTCGCACCATGCCGTCTTGAGCGGGCCTCGGCAGGAGAGGAAATGGCGGAAGAAACTTCAGCGACAGCCAAATGGTCGGGCTTCCCTGAGGGTCGGTTGAAACTGCTGGCTCGGCAGTTGATGTCGTTTTTCCGGCGCGGCGGCAGCAACGCGAGCGACGCCGAGGACCTGACCCAGGCCGTGTTCCTAAGATTGGCCAATCAGGTGCATGCGCGGCAGGAGCGATCGGATGGTTACGTCTTCACCATCGCGCGCAACTTGCAACGCGACAGCCAGAGACGTGGACGGGTCCGGCGGAGGGACGGGCGTCCGGTCGATGCCGATATCTATCCCCTGATCCATGGTGGCGGTGATGGTCTGGACCCCGAGCGCGTTCTTATAAGTAAGCAAGATGCGCAGCAATTACTTGAAGGGTTGGCCGAACTCCCGGCCCGTGCCCGCGAAATATTGCTGTTGTATCGATTGGAAGGAAAGTCGCAGCGGGAAATTGCAACGCAATTGGGCCTTTCCCTCAGTGCCGTGGAAAAGAATGTTGCTCGGGCGATGCTGCATCTGGCGCAAAAATTGGACAGGGACAGATGAACCGACAGCGCCCGCCCATTGAAGACGCCGATCGGGAACGGGGCGCCATTCTATTCTTGAAGGCCCGGTCTTCGCGGCATTCCGGGGCGGCCGGAGAGCTCGACCGTTGGGCTCGCGGCGATGTCGACAGGCAATCCCTGATCGAGACCCTGAGCCGGGTGTGGGATGGGATGGGGGCGATAAGCAACGTACCCGCAGTCGAGCGGTGGCGGGCGGATGCGAATGCCAAGGCTGTGCGATCGGCCTGGGCCACTCGCCGCCGCTTCGCGCTTGCAGCAAGCATTTTGCTGACGGTCGGGCTGGGTTTCGTGCTCGCGCGCACGATATCGCCCGGATCGGCAGCCGAGACGGAATATGCAACATCGATAGGGGAGCGCAAGGAGTTGAGGCTCGCGGATGGATCTTTTCTCTCGCTCGATGCCAGATCACGCGTGGCGGTCAGTTTCGATTCCGGTGAGAGGGTCGCGCGGTTGCTGCAGGGCCAGGCGCGCTTTCGCGTCGCGCATGATCCGCATCGTCCGTTCCACGTCGAGGTCGCGGGGGAGGACGTTCGGGCATTGGGAACAGACTTCAATATCGCGACCGAAGGGCGGAGGCTGGCGATAAGCCTGATATCCGGAGCCGTGCTCATCTCCCGGATTGAAGAGCGTTCGACGCTGTTCGGATTGGCTCGGATCGCGGAGAGAACGCCGATCGTGACCTTGAAGCCCGGCGAACAATTCGAACGTAACGCCCAAGGCCGCTTGCATGTGCGCCGTTTCGATCCGCAGGTCGTCAACGCGTGGCAGAACGGACGGCTGGTGTTCGACAGCCTGCCGCTCTCCGAAGCCGTCGCCCTCGTCAACCGTTATTCGCGGCGCCAGATCGTGCTCGATCCAGCCTTGCCGGCGGTCGAGATGAGCGGCGTTTTTGACGCCGGCGACGGCCTGCCCTTTGCCGAGGCAGCTACAAGCTATCTGCCCGGAGCCTTCCTGCAGGCTTCTGCTACGCGGCTCGTCATCAGCAAGCGACAACAGGCATCTTTAGCTGCGAGGTGAGGGAGCCCGCACGACGCGCGTTCTATAGGCTGGGAGGGGCAAGCAAGACCCCTTTGCCGATGGAGGGGGCTGAGGATGCGGATTTATTCGTCACTGGGTGCTGCACATGTCTTTGCGGTCTGCGGTTTGGTTGTCGCGTCTCCGGCACAGGCGGGCGGCGCGAGCTTTTCGATCGAACCAATGCCGCTCGCTGCTGCGCTGAAGCTTTATGCGATGCAATCCGGCGATCAGATCCTGGTTCCAACCGATTTGGCCGGATCGATCCGCAGCGAGGGTGCGCGCGGCCAGCTAAGCCGCAATGAGGCGCTGAAGAAGATTCTCAAGGGAACCAAAATCGAAGCTGTACGGTCGAGAAACGGCATCGTTTCCTTCCGCAGGATTGCGTTGAACGAAGGACCGTCGCCGCAATATCGCGAGCCGGCGCTCCGAGAGCCCGCGCCGCAAGAACCGGCCTCTGTCGCGATGCACGAGAACGCGGGCGTCGAAGAAATTGTCGTCACTGCCAACAAGCGTGAAGAAAACATTCAGCACGTTCCAATCGCCATCACGGTAGTGAGCGGGGCAAGGTTGGAAGCGAATGGGATCGAAGACACTCGGGATCTCCCGCAAGTTGTTTCCGGACTCACGATTTTCAACAATGTCGATGGAACAAATGCCTATCTTCGTGGTGTCGGCACCAATACTGTGGGTGCCGGGTCTGAAAACTCCGTCGCCACTTACGTCGACAATGTATACATGATGAGCACGATGGGCGGCTTGGTCCAGCTCAGCAGTATCAAGCAAATTGAAGTCCTTAAGGGTCCGCAGGGAACGCTGTTCGGCCGTAATGCAACAGGCGGCGTCATCAACATCCGTACGCTGGATCCACAGCACGAACCAAGCGGTAATCTGACCGTCGGTTATGGAAATTACAACACATTTACGGGTAAGGTCTATTTGACCTCCGGCATTACCGAGCATCTGGCCGCCGATATCGCCGGTTTTGTCTCGCTCCAAGGCGATGGCTGGGGAAAGAACCTCTTCGACGGAAAAGACGTAGGGAAATCTGACCAATATGCAATACGCTCCAAGTGGCTGTACGAGCCCGGGGATCGCGATCAATTTCGGCTGATCGGCGATTATTCGGTCCTGAAGGGCAGTCCGTACAGCACTGCTCCGCTTCCAGGCACGGCCGTCAATTACGGACCGGGCAACACCACGGCTGGAGAGCGGCCTGACCTTGCGCCTTATCTTGGCGGAGCCCTGGCACCTTTTGCGGTGGTGGGTGATCCCTACGTGTTCCAGGGCGGATTCTACGATACCGACGTGGTGTTGCAACCCCGTAGCCGCGTGAGGACTGGCGGCGGCAGCCTGCAATGGGATCATGAGTTCGACGGTCTGAAGCTGATGAGCGTCACTGCCTACCGCCGCGCCGAGTTCGGCGACGGACATATCGTCCAGAATGTGTCGGTCCCGGCCTTCCGTTCCGGCGCGCTTCTCACGCAGACGGACACTCAGTTTTCGCAAGAGCTTCAGTTGGGATCCATCAACGGGGCGCGGATACCCTGGGTTGTCGGCCTCTATTATATAAGCGGAGAGGGAAAATATCCCGACTTCAGAATCACCGGCTCCATATTGACGCCGCTGGAAACGCTGGGCTTTCATGCTACCGTCACCGCGAAATCTGGTGCGGCGTTTGGGCAGGTTACCGCGCCTCTGTGGTCGGGCGCCGATCTGACGGTGGGATTGCGATATACGATCGAGCGGCGTGGAATTAGCGGGGACACTTTCGTTACATTATTGCCTGAGTTCGGCGGCTTCACCCAGATCACTCCGGCCCAAAGCAAGCACACCACGTTCCGCAAGCTGACTTGGCGTATATCGCTCGACCAGCAGCTGGCTCCTGGCGTCCTGGGATATGTCTCCTACAATCGCGGCTTCAAAAGTGGGCTCTACAATACGGTTCCTCCGGGCGGCGATCCCATCGAGCCGGAGGTGCTTGACGCCTATGAGATCGGCCTCAAATCGGACTTGCTCGACCGCAAGCTGCGCCTGAATCTCGCCGCCTTTTATTACGACTATAAGAATCTGCAGGTCCTGGTCTTCACGCCCATATCCTCGTTGCTCGACAACGGTGCCCGCGCGCGTCTGTATGGTTTGGATCTCGATTTTACCGCCAGAATTGGAGGCCATCTCACGCTGACGGGCGGTGCGAGCGTGATGGACTCGGAGTTCACGTCCTATCCGCAGGCTGCCTTTTATCTTCTGCAGCCCGCTTCGGCCGGTGGAGGCGCCATCCAGGAGATTCACAGCGCCAAGGGCAACAAGCTTCCCTATGCGCCGGATTTCACATTCAACGCGGGGGCCAACTATTCCATTCCGATTGGAAGCGGGAAGGCGGATTTCAATCTGAACTACAGCTATTCCAGCAAGTGGTATCCCAACGCCGGCAATTCTATTTCGAGACCATCCAATGGCCTCCTCGATGTGTCGGCGAATTACCTATTCCCTGGTGACAAATGGAATTTAGGCATATGGGCAAGAAACATAACCAATGAAAAATATTACGTGACCGTAAGCGTAACAGGAAATCCTGGAGGGTTCGCTTCTGGTATTGCCGGGGCTCCGCGAACTTATGGTGCAAAGATAGGATATAAGTTCTAGATCTTTCGTCTTCATCCAGAAAGGACGGAAAACAAAAACTGCTAGCGTATAGCTATAGGAGAAATGGAAAATGACCCATCCTCTGATTTCTGCCGATCTCCACATGACCGATCCATCGAATCTGTTCATTGATCGCATGCCGAAGAATCTTCGCGATCGCGCGATTCGTATCGAATATTCCAGCGCTACCGAGGCGATCATCCGACTTCCCGGTCTTCCAAACATCATCGGCAGCCGCGACTTCCCTAACAAGCATTGGGATCCTTTCGATCCGGCAAGCGATCCGGTGGCAGCCGCGATCAAGGATCTGGACGAGGACGGCGTGGCGGCGGCGCTTCTGTTTCCGAACGCCGGTCTGCTCGCCATGTTTCAGCCGGATCACGAAGTCGCGCTCGCGCACGCACGCGCCTTCAACGACTATGTTGCCGAGAATTACAGCCCGCACTCCGATCGCTTCCTGACCGCGGCGGGGATTCCCCTGACTGACATCGACGACGCGCTTGCGGAGATTGAGCGGGTGGCTCGGAGAGGTTATCGGGCGCTCTTGCTGCCGAGCGGGCCGCCCAAGCCATATGATTCGCCCGAATACGAGCCGATATGGTCCGCGGCCAGCGCCAACGGGATGGTAATCGCCATTCATCAAGGAACCGGCGAGACTCTTGGAGATCCCTTGTTGCCCAAGAGTGAGGCCGGCGCTCTCGCGCGTGCGATGCGGTTCCGCGTTTTCGTCGGCGATCCTTTCAAGCTCAGGATCATGGAACTGGTGGGCGGCGGCGTTCTCGAACGTCATCCAAACCTCCACTTCATTTTCGTCGAATCCAACGCCTTTTGGCTGGCCGGCCTGATGGCGGCGATGGACGATGCTTTCGTACCAGGCGTGGGGGTCAAGCCCGACGGAGGCGTCGCATTCACGACCAACGATAAAGGCGAGCCGAACTGGGTGACCTTCTTCGATAACAAATGGCCTTATCCGCTGCTGCCCAGCGATTATGTTCGTCGCCAGGTCCATGCGTCCTTTCAGCAGGATTTGGTTGCGATCGCGAACCGGCATTATACGGGTGTGGACTGTCTGGTATGGGGCTCAGATTATCCTCATCCCGAAGGCACCAATCTTCAAAGCCGGCAGTCGGTCGCATTCCAGTTCGAAGGCGTCCCGGAGGCCGAGCGGGCGGCGATGACCGGCGGTACGCTCGCCAAGCTCTTCAAGTTTGAAGCCGCGGCCGTTGACGCCGGCGCCTCCTAAAGGCTGTCCTGTTTAGACAGAAGCATAGCTGACGCGACTACGCATCGGGCCAGACGTCTTCATGGACGGGCATGGCGACCGTGGTTCCACCATCGAAAGCCACGCTTCGATGCGGACGTCAGCCGTGTCCGTGCCGAACCATATCCTGCCAAGGCGCTTCGCTTCGTCCCCGGCCGCATACAGGCTCGGGAGGTCCTTATTCGCATATTCGTGCCAGCACGCTTCCGGTCGGACGCCATAAGAACTGTAGCGAGGCATGATAACCGCTCCGGCCAATCTTCGTCTGAGCCGGTGAGTGGCAGGATATTGTGGCGTTCGCGCGATGGCTATGAGGCATTCTCCCGCTGCTATGCCGGCGCCGAGCAGATGGTCGAATCGCACCAGACGGCGTCCTGATCGCGAGACCCTAAGCATTTCAGAGCGCTTGTCGCACACGGGTGGCGAGGACATGGGAATTTGCACGTTTGCCACGCAGTGGTTTAGTCGCTGCAACCGATTCAACCGCCGCCGGCCATTGGAGTTGTGTTATGAAATATCTGAGAAATTGTTGGTATCTCGCGGCGTGGGATGAGGAATTGCCCAAGGGCGGTACGATCGCGCGGACCTATCTCGACGTGCCTGTGGCGCTCTACCGGAGCGAAGAAGGGACCTTGGCAGCATTGATGGACCGTTGCCCCCACCGATTTGCGCCGCTCAGCGGCGGAAAGCTGGTCGGCGAGGGGATTCAATGTCCCTACCATGGCCTCGAATTCGGATCGGATGGCAAGTGCGTGCGAAATCCTCACGGTCCTTTGCTGCGCGGCGCAACGGTTCCATCTTATCCGGTGGCCGAGGCGTACCGCGGCATCTGGATCTGGATGGGAGATGCCGATCGCGCGGACCCTGCGACCATCCCTGACTTGAGCTTCCTGGGCGATGCGCCGGACAGCGCCTTTAGCTCCGGCTATCTACATGGATTGGCGAACTATGAGCTTTTCGTCGATAACATCATGGACCTAACCCACACCGACTATCTCCATGCCAATAGTATCGCCGGAACCGGCATGGTCAACAAAGCCGAGGGCAAGGTTCGGGAACTTGGCAATTCGGTCGAGGCGACTTGGCTTGGCAAGAATCTTCCTCTTTCGTCCTTCCATTCGGCTCTTCTGCCCGGCTTGGATCGGGCGGACTCGCTAACCCGGGTAACGTGGCATGCGCCGGGAATCATGAACCTTCTGTTCTCGATCATCCCGCGTGGCGAAACCGAAGTGGAGGGGTTCGCAAACCTCAACGCCCATCTCCTGACCCCCGAGACCGCCACTTCCTCGCATTACTTTTTTGCCGCCACCAGGAACTTCCGTAAAGATGATGCGGAATTGAACCAGACGATCGCACGCACCCGCGAGTCGGTGTTCCGCACGGAGGACGGGCCGACGCTCGAAGCGGTGCAAAGGCGTATGGGGCAGACGGATTTCTGGTCAATGAAGCCGCTGCTTCTGAGCGTGGACGAAGGCGCGGTGAGGGCACGGCGCATTCTGAAGCGAATGATCGAAGCGGAGGGCGGCTGCGAAGAAGCCGTCACGAAAGAATGGTCGAATAGTCTGGCGCCGGGCTGACGAGAGCGGGCGCTTGTCTCGACGGAGACCACCGTCGTGGGGCGCGGCTATGGGTCGAGCCAGATATTTTCATGGACGGGAACTATGAGCACGGTACCGCCATCAAAATCCACGACCTCTATACGGGCGCCCGTCGTTTCGGTGCCAAACCATCGCTTGCCAAGGCATTTTGCTTCTTCCCTGGCCGTGCGCAGGCTGGGAAGGTCCTTGTTCGCATATTCATGCCGGGAATTGCCCTGTCGGACGCCGTAAAAACTATAGCGAGGCATGGGGATCGCTCCGGTAGATCTTCCGAGCCGCGCCATGGCAGCATATTATGACGTTCCTGCGAAAGACGCGTCATCTCGGCTCCGAAGATCTACCGGCGTCCCGTCCTCGTTTCATGCTCGCGCAAGCGGCTGAAGCAGCGGCGTGAAGCCCAGGCTATTGCTGCTCGGATTGGGCGGCGAACACCGGCCGCTTGTCCATCTGTCTCGACCGCTCCACTCGAGTGCCGTCCTCCAGAGCCGCCAGCAGCCGGTACATGAACACCTCCCCCGCAGCTCGAACGGTTTTTGGCAGCGTCTTCAGGGATTTCACGAGCAGCGCATCCCGTGCAAGCTCGTCGGTCGCCGCATCGGCAACCTGGAGGCCCTTGGGCGTCAGATGGACTTGAAAGCCGGCCGCATAACCCGGGTCAGGAAGGCGTTCGACAAGATCGAGCGCTTTGAGCCGATCGACCTGCTTGGTGATCGCGCCGGACGTGACCAGCAACGCGCGGAAAAGGTCGGTGGGCCGGAGCGCATAGGGCTTGCCGTTGCGCCGAAGCGCCAGCAACACGCGCATGTCCGCAGCCGAGATGTCGAAATGCGTCCGGCACATTCGATCGAAGGATGAGTCCAGCATCCGGCCCATGCGGTGCATCACGATTCCCAGCAGAAAGTCGCTGAGATCGAGATCGGGGCGTTCGGATATCCATGACGAAAGTAAATCCTCGATGTCCCGATTGGTCGACCGATCCGAATTCCGTTTTCCCATGTTCGCCCAGCGCTTTCATATTGATTTGGCCTGTGCGCTCATAGCAGTTTTCTCTTCCAACCGTTTCCACGATTGACGCTGAGAACCGGACGAGCGCGCGGCGCCCGCTATAGGAGACAAGGGGTGCATCAAGCCACTGCGGATCGCTCATTTGGCGCGCGGGCGATTGCGACGATATCGAGTCCTAAAGCGGGATGCGATTGGATCGAAGCGCATCCCGCTTTAGAAACATGTGTTGCCGCAGGATTTTTGCGAAAATTGAGCAGGTACAGCCTGCCCCCGGCAGTCTGTGGCCACGTCTGGGAGACGCGGCGACCTGCATCGATGGTTCCCGTTGCGCAGGCACAGCCGCGCAACTTTCGCATCCTGTTCTAGAATTCGAATCCAGCGCTGACGCCATAAGTGCGTGGCGGCGCCGTATTGCCGACCAGACCGGCGGGGGTCAGGATGTTCACGGCAAAATCATAGCGCTTGTTCAGCAGGTTCTTGACCCAGAGCGATGCAAAGAGGTGGCGGTCGGACGACGTCCATCGTTCCGTCGCGTTCAACAAATACCGTGTCGGCAGCCGGAACCGGTTCATCGGATCGATGAACGTCTTGCCGCGATAGTTGAGATTGGCGGAGGTCGTGAACTCGCCGATCGATGTCGACAGGACATGCGAGACCGAGGCCGTCCAGCTCAATCTGGGGGCCTGGGTGACGTCCTTTCCTTTCGCTCCCACCGAACCCGGCAGCGGCGGTTCGACCGTGACGCTTCCGTCAGGGCGAAGCCGATAGTCGGGGGCAAAGGGGTACTTCTTATATTTCGAATCGAGATAGGTGCCCGACAGCGAAAGCGTCAGCGACGGCACGGGCCGGGCGACGACTTCGAGATCGATGCCCTTCATCCGTGCACTGCCGGCGTTGATCGTCACCACCGCGCCCTGATCGTAGATCTGCTGCTGCAGGCCCTTATAGTCGTACAAAAAGGCGGAGATGTTGAAGCGAAGATGCCGGTCGAGCAGGTCCGTCTTCGCACCGATCTCATAGGCCGTCAGGAATTCGGGCGCGACGGCCGGATTTTGGGCTCGGGTGGCGAATCCGGCCGTGCTCGATTGGTTGAAGAAGCCGGCGTTGAAACCCTTTGATACCGATGCGTACACCATCGCGTCCGGGGTGAAGCTGTGATCGATCGCCGCGCGCCAGGTCAGCTCGTTGAACTTCTGCGAATCCTCTCCGGCCCGGTTGGGATCGTTGACGCCATTCACCAAAACCCCGCCGTCGATCTTCCTCTTCTCGATCGTGTAGCGGGCGCCAAGCGTGAGCTTCGTACCGGTCAGGATCTCATAGGTGGCTTGGCCATAGGCTGCGACCGATTCGTCGGTGTCTTTCGAAAAGGCCTGCCGCCTGCAAGGGGCGGTACCGGGTGGGGGCAAGTTGCAGATCGCACGGGGAACGACCGGGGCCAGTATGTTGAGGTCGAAAAAGCCCATTTCCGCCTTGGAGCGATAATAAAAGAGACCCGCCACCCATTGGAGCGGCCCGCCGCTGCCGGATAGCACCTGCAATTCCTCCGTAAATGCGGTCCGGGGCTCACGGTTGATCCTTAGATCGATCGCGTTGGCCGGGGTGCCGTCGAAGTCGATATGGATATGCTCCTCGCTTCGCCGATAGGATGCGATGTTGCGCAGCGTCAGTCCGGAAAACTCGGTCTCGAAGGTGAGACTGGTTCCCCATTCCTTTGCCTTGTAGGACGGATCGAACGTAGCGTTGACATCGGAAGCGCCCGGATAGAATTGGCCCGGGCCGCGGCGGCGGATCGCACCGCCAACGAACAGGAAATCATAGCCTACCGCGGGGGAAACGTTGGTTCCCACGGTTCCTTCGACCTGGCTATAGTCGCCGGACAGGGTCAAGTTCGTCGCGTCCGATAGTTCGACGCGAAGACGCGAGCGCGCCGAGAACTTGTTCGTGAAGAAGACATCGCCGCCAGTGGCGACGTTTTGGCCGTATCCCTTGTCCTGATGGACATAGTGCAGCGCGGCATCCATCGCGACGCCTTTGCCGAGCCCGCCCGTCAGATAAGCCGACGTATCGACCGTTTGATAATTGCCGTAGCCCACCTCCACGCGCGCCGCGAGATCCTCGCTCGGCGGGCGCGTCGTGATCTGGATCACACCGCCGGTCGCGTTGCGGCCGAACAGGGTTCCCTGCGGTCCTTTGAGGACTTCGACACTGCTTATGTTGACGAGATCGGACGATTGACCGAACGGCATGTAGACGCCGTCGAGGAACGTCAGCACCGCGGGCGTGGTATTGGAGCTGTTGGTGCCGACGCCGCGAATGAAAACCGCCGGCCGGGCCGCGGTCGGCTGGATGATCAAGCCGCCAACGACCGAGGTCAGATCTTCGGAAGACCGCACCGCCGACTTTCTCAGCGTGTCTGACGAAAAGCTTTGCAACGAGATCGGCACGTCCTGCGCCGATTCGGAGCGTCGCTGCGCCGTGACGACAATGTCCTCGATCTGGTCTGATGGAGCGCCTGCGGCGGCAGCGGCCTTGGCATCTTCGGGAACCGGCTGCGCCCAGGCGGCATTCCATGCGATCGGCGAGATGGTTGTCACCAAGGCAATCATCGCATGCGAAGCACGGATCTTTGATTTCGCCATTTCAATCCTCCCTCATATTTCTTCCGCGAAAGACTATCCCTGTTTGCGCGGGCATTCAAGGATTGTGTGGTCGGATCGGACTTCGAGCCGGCGGCGGACAGGCGAGCCGAGGGATCGTCGAATGTCGGAACGGCTTCGTTTCGATGAAGCGAAGCAAGGGTTGGCGCCGCCTCGATCGGCAAGCCGCCTGTCAACCTCGCGAGGCGGGACCGAACTCGAGGGTGGGCAGAGCCGTCGTCAGGCTCACGCCGCCATCGACAGGCATCACCACGCCATTGACGTGCGTTGCCATGTCGCTGGACAAAAACAGCAACGTTGCCGCGATTTCCTGAGGCGTCGCCGCGCGGCCAGAGGGAACGGATCGATCGATCTCATCCCACTGCGTCTTGCTGAGAAGCTCCAGCAGGCGCGGAGTCCTGATGAATCCCGGCGCGATCGCGTTGACGCGTATGCCCTTCGCGCCCAATTCCGCGGCCGCCCCTCGCACGAGATGATGCAAAGCGGCTTTCGACGCTCCATACACGATCTGGTTGGCCACCGCTCGGTTTCCGGACATCGAGCCCACGAAGGTGACCGGCCCGCCCTCGGGCATCGCCCGGGATACGCTGCGCAGCGTGTAAAGCGCGTGCCGCAAGACCATGCTCAATTGCCATTCGAGCTCGTCGTCGCCGAAATCGGCAAGCAGCTTGATGCGGGCAACGCCTATCACATCGACGACACCGCGAACGACGCCCAGCTTGGCTTGCGCTTCCCGGAACACCGTCGCCACGCCTTCGGCGGTCGTCGCGTCGGCGACGCAATAAGAGCCGCCAACCGCTTCGGCGATCGATCGTCCGCGATCCTCCGCGATATCGACGCAGAACAGCCGGGCTCCGCATTGCGCCAGCGCGTGCGAAATCTGCGCGCCGATGCCCTCCCCCGCGCCCAGCACCACGAAGCCGCGGTCCTTCAAATCCAGCAGCCCGCGATAATCGGGCGCGGCGGCAACATCTCCCACTCTCATTCTCCCCGAAATCAGGTCAGGCGTGCACGTCGACCGGCGGCCTCGCCGGGTCTTCGTTATGCTGCGGAACCAGACCTTTCCAGTCCGTCCCGGGTGCGATTATCTCGTCGAACGCCGAAAGGCGGGTGCAATCGGCGTAATCGGCGCCGCGCGCAGCGCCGCCCTTCGCCACCGCATCCGCCGCTTCCAGCAACAGCCGGCGAACCCGCGCGACCGCCGCGTCGGCCGTGACCAGATGCTCCCTGGTGCGATCACAAATCGGTCCGGCAGCCACCGCCATCACGGCATCTTCATAAGCGACGCCCGGAAAGCCCGTCCAGTTTACCGACATCCGGCTCCGATCCTGGCCCATCCTATTGGTCCAGTCGGCACGGAAATGATTGTCCTCCTCGGACCAGTAGCGGTCATCGTCGAGGCCGAGTATCTTGCGCAAATGCGTTCGATCGGCCGGCGCATCGCCATGAATGACGATGAATGTGACCGTGTTGGTATCGTCGATCGCGACTTCGAACACGGTGAACAGCACCTTGGCGGCCGGGATGAACCGGATTGTCGGCATCAGAAAGGGATAGATGCGGACATGTCTCTCGCGTGATTCGTCGATGGTCCCGTCGTTCCTGCCCTGCTGGCGGAAGGCGGCATAATGGAAGCCAAATCGCGTATCTTCGATATCCAGCGCCGGCGCGTTGTCTTCGACGGCGAATGCGGCCGGGTTCAAGGTGTCGGGGTTGGGCGTGAACGTGTTCGTCAGCCAACCCGGACGCGCATCGTTGCTATGCAGAACGCCGACATGGGAACTGTCCGCACCCTGCTCGACCAGCTGCAGATAATTGGCCGGCTGGTAGATGCGAAAAATGGTTCGGTGCGTCTCGGGCGCGTCCATGAACGCAAAGCGGCGGAACGGCGGTTCCGCTTCCGCCGGACCCATATAGGCCCAAAGCAGACCCGCTTCCTCACGAACCTTGAAGGCGGGCGCCTTCAGCCGTGCGCGCAGCCGCGGGTCGCAATGGTTGGGGGTTTCCTGGATCGTGCCGTCCGCGCCGAACTTCCAGCCGTGATAGAGGCAGCGTATGCCGCCATTCTCGACCCTCCCGACCGCGAGCGATACGCCGCGGTGCATGCAATATTCCTCGATCAGGCCGACCTGCCCGCTCGTGTCGCGAAACGCGACCAAATCCTCACCGAACAGCCGGACTCTGACCGGGTCGCAGTCCGGTCGGGGCAGGTCGGTCGAAAGGGCGAACGGCATCCAATAGCGCCGCATCACTTCGCCCATCGGCGTTCCCCGGCCTATTTGGCATAAATGCAAATTGTCTTCGTTGGTCATCGGAAGGGCCCTCATCTTCCACGGAAGATACGCGATGGGGTCGCGCCGTCAAGCTCCAACTCCGTTCGAGATGCATGGTTTGGAAGGCCTCTCAGACAAAAAATATATATTGACAGGCCATCCACCCGCCTTCCATCGAAGCGGCCGGCTGCTCATCGTCAGCAATAAAAATGGGAGTGGATGGCTGTGCCGATAAATCCTTGGCGGCCGTCCAGGCCGTCGGAAATGACGTCATGATCCACGTCGGAGCGCAACGGCATTTCTGACGCGTTGGTGAACTATTTATCCAGTTTGAATTCGTAAGAGGTTGGAATGACCGCAAATAAAGCTGAAATATCCAGCGAAAGCCCTTTGAAAGGCCTTCGTGTTCTCGAAGTCGCGCAATATATTGCGGGCCCGCTCGCGGGACAGCAGCTGGCCGATTTCGGCGCGGATGTCATCAAGATTGAACGGCCTGGCGCGGGCGATCCATTCCGTGGCTATGCCGGCGGCCGGAACTTCCCAAATTATGGCTATAACTTCAGAGCGTTCAACCGGAACAAGAAAAGCGTCGCGCTCGATCTGGCCGCGCCTGAAGCCAAGGAGGTCATTCAACGTATCGCTGCCAATTGCGATATCGTTCTGGAGAACTTCAGGCCTGGCGTGATGGATCGGTTGGGAATTGGCTATGAGGCGCTTCGGAAGGTCAACCCGAGCGTCATTTACTGCGCCATTGCCGGATTCTCGGCCGATGGTCCTTATAGGAACAGGCCGGCGTTCGATACGGTCGGTCAAGCGCTCAGCGGGATGCTTTATCTCTTTTCGGATCTTGAAAACCCGAAAATGCGCGGTCCCACCGTTGCCGACCAGGTGACCGCATTACAGGCCGCTACGGCGATTATGGCGTTGCTCCGGGCAAAGGAGAGAACCGGCGAAGGCGGCCGCATAGATATCAGCATGGTGGATGCGGCCGCGTCGTTCATTCCGGATGTCTACGCTGCCTACACCGACTCGGGGATCGAGACGTTGCCCGAGTCTCGGGCGGCGACCTCCCAGGCATTCCTGATGCCGTGCGCCGACGGAAAGTTGATCGCCGTCCAGATCGGCGGTCTCGAAAAGGCTTTCGTCGCGATGCTGGACGCACTGGGATGTCCCGAGCTTATCAAGGATCCTCGGTTCGCCACGCGCGAAGACCGGATTCCCCATTGGTTCGCGATGCTGGATATCATTCGACCCTATTTCAAGAAGCAGCCGCGTGAGCATTGGGTGCAAATATTCTTGGAGAGAGGCGTTCCCTGTTCCGAGGTGCTGACCATATCGGAGGTGCTGGAATGCCCCGAGATCGTTCATAGCCAATTGTTCGAAAATGTGGAGCATCCCGCCGCCGGGCCGATGACGATGATCAAGCGGCCCGCCCGGATCAATCAATCGCGCGGTCCGAAGCAGAGCTTTCCTCCGCTTCTTGGCGAACATTCGGAACTGGTTCTGCGTGACGTGGGATATGGTGAGGAGGAGATCGCGGTGATGCGGTCCGCAGGCACATTCAGCCAAATATGATGGCCGCGGCGCAACCCGTTATAATCCCCGTCGGTGGAAACGTTGGCAGCGGACTTGGGTCTCCCGGTCCGGGCCGGTCTCGTTTCTTCTGAGATACGGACGGAGCGTGGAATGAGTGACGAACAATCTGGCTTTTCTGAGGAAGATCGGGAGCTGTTCAGGCAGTCGGTCAGGCGCCTGCTTTCCGAGCAATGGCCTGCCCTCACCGCGTTGGAACTCGGTGCCGATCCAGCCGCGATACGGGCGATTTGGCGGGAACTCGGCACCTTGTCCGTGCCCGAATTGGGACGTGACGCCGAGGCCGGCGGGCTGCGGGAAATCCTGCTGGTTTTCGAGGAGCTCGGCCGGGCGGCTTGCCCCGCACCCCTGCTGGGCGCGGTGATGCTGAACAGGATTGTCGCGCGTCGCCAGGGTGCGTCCGAGAGCGATCGCGCCGCGATCGCCGGGGACGCCGCGGCGCTGACGGCCGTTGGCTTCGGCGCTTTCGACGGCGATCTGGCCGCGGGCGGCGTCTCGAGATCCGGCGACCGCATCACAGGCTCGGTCGGCTTCGTGGAGGGAGCGGCGTTCGCAGACAGATTCGTGCTGTTCATCGATCAGCCGGGCGCGGTGGCGATTGTCGAGCGGGGCGCGGAGGGGCTCGCCGTTGAGGAGACTCCGGCGCTGTCGATCCCTTCGCTCTCGACCGTTTCGTTTTCGGGAACGCCCGCGAACTTCCTTCAGGTCGAGCCGGCCGAGCTGGCCGATCTGGTGGAGGTCGCCCGGCTTTGCTGCGCGGCGCGCGCGCAGGGGTCGGCGCAACGAGGCTTTGATCTCGTCGTGGAGCATGTGTCGACGCGCAAGCAATTCGGGCAATTCCTGGGGCAATTCCAGGCCGTTCAACATCGGCTGGCCGATAATCTGGCGCGATTGGACGGATCGCGGCTGACGCTCGAGGCTGCTGCGGTCGCATTCGACGGCAAGCTCGACGATTGGCGGGTCTTTGCCGATTGCGCGCTTGCGCATTCCAGTTCGGGCCTGCGCCAGCTCGCCCTTGACATGCATCAGCTCATGGGTGCGATCGGCTATTCGGAAGAGCATGAGCTGCCGCGGCATTTCCGGCAGATCCACGGTAATGTGACGAGGTTCGGAGGGGTGTTGCGGGCGCGGGCGCAAATTGGCGCCTATCTGGTCGGCGGCGGCACAACCGACGGCATGGCGAGGCATGGTGCGCAATGACGAAGCTTCCCGAATTTGATCTTGATCCTTCCGTGCGCGCCTTCCGCAAGGAGGTCCGCGCTTGGGTGAAGCAGAATTGGACCGACGCGCGACAGGCGGTGGACGAAAAGCTCCCGTTCAAGGATCGCGGATTCGATCGCGAATTCGCAAAGGCGCTCGGCGCCAAGGGCTGGATCGGCGCCGGCTGGCCAAAAGAAGAAGGCGGCTCGGGGCTCACTGCCGCCGAACAACTGGTCCTCAGCGAGGAGATGGAGTTTGCCAAAGCGGCCCAGGGACATATCGTCGGCGACTTGATGATCGCATCGAGCCTGATCAAATATGGAAGCCCGGAACTGAAGGCCAAATATTTGCCGGGCATCCGGAGTGGAGAGCTAAGCTTCGCGCTCGGCTATAGCGAGCCCGAGGCCGGATCGGATCTGGCGTCGTTGAGGACGCGGGCGGTCCGCGAAGGGGACGGCTGGCGGATCAACGGACAAAAGATGTGGTCGACGGGCGCCGACAAGGCCGATTATTTGTGGCTTGCGGCCAGGACCGATCCGGACGCCAAGCCGAAGCATGCCGGGATCAGCGTCTTCGTGGTTCCGATGTCGAGTCCCGGCATAAGCGTCCGTCCCAGCCTGGCCATGTATGGCAAGACGTTCTGCGAGATTCATATCGAGGACCTGCAGCTGCCTTCGGATGCGCTCGTCGGGGAGGTGAATCAGGGTTGGGCGATCATCACGGGCGCCCTGGCTGCAGAGCGCGTTACGATCGGCGCGACCGTGGCTCTGGTGCAGCGCGCGCTCGATCACCTGACCGACTATATCGCCACTGCGGAAGTGGGCGGTCGCAGGCTTCGCGACGACCCGGTGATCCTGGACAGGATCGGCGGGATAGCGGCCGACATCGAGGCCGCAAGGCAATTGGCGCTGCGAAACATCCGCATGGTATCGGAAGGCCGGACGCCGATCCACGAAGCCTCGATGGCCAAGGTCTTCGTCGCCGAACTGCAGGGACGATTGGGCGAGGCTTCGCTCGAGATTTTGGGGTCGGGCGGATTGCTGTCGGAAGATTCGCCTGCGGCACCTGTGGGCGAATTGGAGCAGGTGCTTCGTCACACCATCATGCAGATCATTGGCGGCGGCACCAGCGAGATCCAGCGCAACATCATTGCCGTCCGAGGCATCGGATTACCCAGATAGGATGCCGAATCGGCGCGATCATCGATAGATGCGGCGATCGCGGGCATCACGGCATGCAGCCTATTTTGAACTCCGGCCTAGCGTGGCCGGAAGGAGAGGCGGAAAATGAAGAGCCAATATCAATGCGATAAATTGTTCATAGGCGGCAAATGGGTCGAGCCCTGCGGCTCGGGCAGGATCGAGGTATTCTCGCCCTCCACCGAGGAGCTGATCGGCTATGTGCCCGACAGCACCGAAGAGGATGTCGATCGCGCCGTTAGGGCTGCGCGGCGATGCTTCGACGAGACCGACTGGCCGCATCTGAGCTTCGCCGAGCGGGCTGCACATCTCAACCGCGCTGCAGATGTGTTCGAAAGGAATGCCGATCGGGTCGCCGAGGTAACCGCGGACGAAACCGGGCTCCCCTTTCATACGGATGCCAAGATGCATGCCGGTCTGATTGTATATCTGCTGCGCTATGCGGCGGGGCTGGCCGGGCACGTCGAGCAGGAGGAGGACCGGGCCGGCGACTTCACAAGAATGACGATTCGCCGCGAGCCGGTGGGCGTCGTCGGAGCGATCACGCCGTGGAACGGACCGGCGGTGATGGCGCATTTCACGATTCCTTTTGCGCTGCTGGCGGGATGCACCCTCATCCTGAAGACAGCGCCTGAAGCGCCGCTGCATGGGCAGATCTTGGGTTCGATCTACGAAGAGATCGGTCTTCCCCCCGGCACGATCAATATCATTCCGGCGGGCAGGGAGGTCAGCGAGGCGCTGGTCCGGCATTCCGGCGTTGACAAGATCGCCTTCACCGGCAGCACCGCCACGGGGCGGAAGGTCGGGGCGATCTGCGCCGACCAGCTCAAGCGGCGGACGCTGGAGTTGGGGGGCAAGTCGGCGGCCATCATTCTCGATGACGCGAATCTGGAGGAAATCATGCCCAGCCTGGTCGCGTCGTCGGTGATGAACAATTGCCAGGCCTGCCTCGGACAAACCCGCATTCTGGCGCCCGAGAGTCGCTACGACGAAATTGTCGAGGCTTATGCGGCCGAAATGCGCAAGGTAAAATTCGGCGATCCCTTTGATCCGGACACCAAGGTAGGGCCTCTCATTTCCAGCCAGGCGCGCGACAAGGCGGAGCGCTATATCGAGCTGGGCAAGTCCGAAGGAGCGACGCTGGTGATGGGCGGGCAGCGCCCCGCCGATCTTGAACGGGGTTGGTATGTCGAGCCGACGGTGTTCAAGGACGTAAACAACGACATGCGCATCGCCCGCGAGGAGATTTTCGGGCCGGTTTTCGTGATCATTCCCTACAAGGATGACGAAGATGCGATCAGGATCGCCAACGACAGCGACTATGGATTGTCCGGATCCGTGTGGACCTCGGATGTCGAGCGCGGCCGGCGAGTCGCTCGAAGATTGCAGACTGGTCATTGCGGCATCAACGTTCATATGTTCGAATTCAAAGGTCCCTTCGGGGGATACAAGAAGTCCGGATTGGGACGGCAGTTCGGCGCCGAGGGACTGAACGAATTCTTCGAGTTCAAGCAGATCAACGAGAAGGTGTAGAGGGTGTAGGGAAAGCCCCTGCATCGGAATCGGCGGCCGCTTCCGATCGAAATCCGGGGCACGTGGATGCAGGTGGACGAAATCATTTGAAAATTGCGATGGGGCGTCGGGCGGACGATTTCGCGCGCCCGGACGAAGAGCAAGTTGAGAAAATCAAGCGCTGTCCCGGTTCGATCGAACGGGGATAGGATAGGTCTAGGAGAGCGTTGATGGAAATGATGTCTGCAGCCCGGCTTTACGATCCTGCCGAACCCTTCCAGGTGGACCGTCTGCCGATTCCCGAACCCACCGGAGACGATGTGCTCGTGCGTGTGCGCGCCTGCGGCGTCCCGCCCAATCTCAACAACATCATCCGCTATGCCGAGATCCTGCCCCAATATCCTCTGCGAGAGCTTCCGGCCATTTATGGGCTGGATCCTGCCGGCGAGATCGCCGCGGTCGGGCCCGGCGTGCTGGAGCTCTCGCCGGGCCAGAGGGTCTATATCAATCCCGGCCGGTCGTGCGGCAGTTGCATCAAATGCCGGAACGGAAATCCGATCGATTGCGAATCCTATACTTTCGCCGGCTATTTCGGCTTCGGGCCCGGTTCGCGCCGGGTGTTTGAGCGCTATCCCGGCGGCGGCTTCGCCGAATATATGGTGGCGCCGGCCGATAGCATCGTAGTGCTGCCGGACGAGGTGAGCTTCGAGGAAGCGGCGCGATTCGGATATCTGGGCACGGCCTATGCGGCGCTCCGGCGCGCGCAGGCCGGTTGCGACAAATCGGTCCTGATCAATGGCGCGACCGGCTTTCTGGGCACCGGCGCGGTGTTGCTCGCGCTCGCGATGGGGGTTCCCAAAATCCTCGCGGTGGCGCGCGATCAAAAGCTTCTCGCCGATCTGAGGGCGCTCGATCCTCGCCGGATCGTGACTCATTCCAACAATGACGGTCTCTGCACCGAATGGGCCAAGGCGCAAACGGACGGCCTGGGGCCGGATATCGTGATCGAGGCGGTCGGACCGGGCGCATCGCCCGAGGCGACGATGGCGGCGATGAAATCGGTCGGGCGCAGCGGCTGGGTGGTGAACATCGGGGCTCAGACCGAGCTGCTGCCGATCGATCCGATTTGGATCATGCTCGGGCAGATCAGCTTGACGGGCTCCAAATGGTTCACCACCGCTCAGGCGGGCGAAATGGCCCGCATGGCCGCGGCCGGGACGCTCGACCTCACGCGGCTGGTGCATAAGCGCTTCCCGCTCGACCAGGCGACCGAGGCGCTCAAGGAATCGATGAGCCGCGAAATTGGCGGCTTCGCGAACGTCGTGGTGACGCCGTGATGACCAAATGGCGCGCAAGGCGGCCGGCCTTGCGGACGGCCTTTGAACAGGGAGTGGGTGATGGCGCTGAGTGATGCTGCAATTGTCGGTTTCGCCGAAACCAAGATCGAGACCCGTGCCGGCCGGGATGTCTGGGAGCTGGGCGGCGAAATCCTCAGCGCCCTGATCGAGAGGACCGGGATCGAGAAGGGCGCGATCGACGGCATGCTCGTGAACGCCTCGATCACCGGCGCCGGCAATTGCTTCTGGTCGCAGACCACCGCCGATTTTCTGGGGCTCGAACTGGATTTCTGTCAGACGGTCGACCTTGGCGGCTGCTCTGCCTCCGGCGCCGTCGCCCGCGCCGCGGCGGCGCTGGATGCGGGACTGTGCACGACCATCCTGCTTCTGAACGCCGATACCCAGGCATCGGAGAACAATCTGGCCATGCGCTCCTTTCACGGGGAGTGGACCGATCCTTATGGGATGATCGGCCCGCCGGCGGATTTCGGTCTGATCAGCCGCCGTTACGATCATTTGTTCGGCCTCGATCTCGATGCGATCGCGAAACTCGCCGTGACCCAGCGCAACCACGCGCTGATGAACGACAACGCCTGCGAAAAGCTTCGCAAGCCGATCACCGCCCAGGATTATTTCGACTCCCGGATGATCGCCGATCCGGTGCGGCTGCTCGATTGCGTGATGGTTTGCGACGGCGCCAACGGCCTGCTGATGACGACCCGCAAGCGCGCCAAGGAATTGGGCTTCGACAGGTTCGTCGTGCCCCGCGGCTATGGCGAGCGAACCAACTACCGGTCGGCGGTCAACCTCGCCGACATCACCGAAAGCGGCCACAGCGTTGCCGGCAAGCGTGCGTTCGCGCAGGCCGGATTGACGCCGGCCCAGATCGGGTCGTTCCATCCCTACGACGACTTCCTGATCGCGATCATGCTGCAATTGGAGATGCTCGGGTTTGCGCCGCGCGGGGAGGGCGGCAAGTTCATCATGGAAACCAACCTCAGCCACGACGGCGACCTCCCCCTGAACACGAGCGGCGGCCAGATCTCCGCTGGGCAGGCGGGCCTTGCCGGCGGCGGCACCAATCTGATCGAGGGGGTTCGTCAGCTGTTCGGAGAGGCCGGCGCCCGCCAGGTCGCCAACCGCGACAACGCGCTCGTCACCGGCATCGGCTGGATTCCCTATGCGCGAAACTGGGGAACGAGCATCGCGCTGATCCTGGGCGCGGAGGGTTGAGATCATGAGCGAGAATTTGAACAACACGCTGGACGTGTCGCGTCCCACGCCCCGGGCCTATAGCTTCTCCAAGCCGTTTTGGGAGGCCACCCGTGAAAAGAAGGTGGTGATCCAATATTGTCCTGCCACCGGCAATTATCAATTCTTCCCCAAGCCGGTCAGCGTCTTCACCGGCAAGTCGGACCTGGAATGGCGGGAGGTATCCGGTCGGGGCGAAGTCTTCACCTACACCACGGCCTGCATGGCACGGCCGCCGTTCGCCGGCCACACGCCCTTTCTGATCGCCACCATCACGCTGGACGAGGGCGTCAATATGATCGCCAACGTCATCAACTGTGCGGCCGATCAAATCTCGGTCGGCATGCGGGTCAGGCCGGCCTGGATTCCGCTTCCGGACGGCGCCAACCTTCTTGTCTTCGAGCCCGACGAACCGGCCGGGGCGTAAAAGCGACCGTGCTGAAGCGGGATGCGATGAGGGATCGCATCCCGCTTTATGATCGATCCGTCGAGGCGCGACCGATTCCCTCTTCAATCGCGTAGCGCCGGCGGTCGCCCGTCACGCATTGTGATATCGCCTCCATCAATGCGCGGCCCTTCAGCAGGGTTTCCGCATATTCCGCCTCAGGATCCGACGCCGCGACGACGGCGCCGCCGACACCGATCGAGCAGCCCTGCTCGTCCATGACGATGGTGCGGATGACGATATTCATTTCGGCCGATCCGTCGGCGCCGAGGAAGCCGATCGCTCCCGAATAGATGCCTCGCGGCGCCCTCTCCAATTGCTCGATCAGCGCCAGCGTCCTGGTCTTGGGGGCGCCGGTCATCGATCCCCCCGGGAAGGCGGCCAGGAGGCAGTCGACGAAATCGCGCCCCGGCGCGAGCCTGCCGGTCACCGTCGTCACCAGCTGATGCACGGTCTGGTAGGATTCCACCTCCATCAATCGATCCACGTGCACCGATCCGATTTCGCATACGCGGCCGAGGTCGTTGCGCATCAGGTCGGTGATCATGAGGTTCTCGGCACGGTCCTTCGCGCTTGCGCGCAGCCGCGCGGCGAGCGCACGATCCTCTTCCGGATCGGCGCTCCGGCCGATGGTCCCTTTGATCGGCCTGGCGGTGACAAGGCCCGACGCGTCCAGCTGGAGAAAGCATTCGGGCGAGCTGCTGAGGATCGCGAGCGTGCCGAAGCTCAACAGCGCCGAATAAGGCGCCGGATTGAGCGCGCGGAGTATGGCGTAAAGCGCATGGCGATCGGGCGAAGCCCGGGTACGGATCTGGTTGGTCAGGCAGATTTCGTAGGACAGGCCCTCGCGGATGAAGGCCAGTGCGCGCTCGATCAGCGCCAGATAGTCGCTCTTCTTGTGGTCGAGACCGAAGGTCACGCGCTCGGCGACCGGGGTCGGTGCCAAAACATCGCAACCATCGCACGCCTGCTGGAGCTGATCGAACCAGGCTTCGATCCGCGGCTTTTCGGCTTCTGCGCCGATGTGCACCGCGTAGCTTTTGCCGCTGTCATGGTCGATCGCGACGAACCGGTCGGCGAGGATGAATTGCGCGTCGGCATGGGGTGTCTCGAAGCGCGCGCGCGGCTCGACCCCGCCGCGGAATTCATATCCGAAATAGCCCACTGCTCCGCCAGTGAATGCGAACGGAAGGTCCGCGCCCGCGGCGCGCAGCGTCCGCGCCGCCTCCGCCAGTGCGCGGGCGAATTGCCGCGCGCCTTCGGCATCGCTCGCTTGGCCGCTTCGCGAGAAGCGCAGCACTCTGCCGCGTGGGCCGCGCGCGTCCCCCATGTAGGAAAAGCGCCCCCGCCCGGCGCCGTGCGCGCTGCTGTCGAGCCAGAACGAGTCCGGCGACGCCCCGAACACGCGGCGGAAGAAGGATGCGTCCAGCGCGGTGGTTGCAATCACCCGGTGGAACAGCCTGAGCCTTTCCGTATGTCCGGACACCGTTCGTGTCCTATCCGTACCGCCCTTGACACCCACGCGGGCAGGCGCGGCTCGCAGCTTGCCCGAACCCATTCCGAGCCGGAGGAAGTTCGCAAGCAGCCGCGAGCCGTGGGGCGTGCCGATCGATTCGAGGTGGAACTGGATGCCCCAAATGGGCCTGGTGCGATGCCGGAGCGCCATCAGCAGGCCCTCGTCGGTCCACGCAATCTCTTCGAGCTCGGGCGGCAACGGCCTTTCGACGATCAGCGAGTGATAGCGGGTCGCTTCGAACGGTGCGGGAATGCCGTCGAACAGCGTGTCGCCCCTGTGCGTCACCTTCCAGATTTGGCCGTGAACCGGCTCGGGGGCGCGCGCGACACCGGCGCCGAATTGAAGCCCAATGCCTTGATGGCCGAGGCATACGCCGAGAATGGGGATGTCCGCCTTGCGGATGATCTCGGCATTGACGCCGAAGTCGCCGAGATCGGCCGGCGTGCCGGGGCCGGGCGAAATGATGACCGCCTCAAAGCCGCCCTGCTCGACATCGCGCCAGGACAAAGCGTCATTCTGCCGGACCGTCGGCCGCTCGCCGGTGATCGCCGCAACCTGGTGAACGATATTGTAGGTGAAGGAATCGAAGTTATCGATGATGAGGATATTCGGCATCGGCGGTCGGTGGATGCTCTAGGATCCAAACCCGGTCGCGGCAACGGCCAGGCGCGCGTCAATCAAGCCGCGCAGGGCATTGCCGATCAGGAAACCATCGGCGAGATCGCCGGGCCGCAGCTCGTGCTCGCGGGCCCGCCCGCCGGCCAGCAGCTCGGCGCGAAGCACCCCGGGCAGGATGGCCCGCGCGATCGGCGGTGTCAGCAGGACGTCGCCGCGCCGGACGAAGATGTTAGTGAAGCTGCCCTGGGTCAGAAAACCGTCGTCGTCGACGAATATGGTTTCATAGGCTTGGCTTTGCGCGCGCGCGTCCTCGTACGGCCTTCGGTCGCTGATCTTGTGACGCAGCTGCGTCTCGCTGCGGAAAGCCGGGAGCGGCGCCAGCTCGACCGCCACCGGCTCCTGCGTGCGCGGCGGCAGCGGACCGCGTTCCACCGCCACCGCGCCGTTTCGCGACAGCAGCAGGCGCAGCTTTCCCGGCCCGGCAAGCCGATCGGCGGCGCTGTCGAGCGCGGCCTGGATGCGTCCCGCATCGAAGCTGAAATGAAGCGCCTCCGCGCTTGCCCGCAGCCGCGACAGATGCCGCGGCAGATAGGCGATTCCGCTTGCCGGATCGAACCTCATGGTTTCGACGAGGTCGAAGCCGCTCTCATCTGGGTCCACGCTTTTCTCCACCGGCATGCGAAGGCCGGCCGCATCATCGTCGCGCCTTGCACCAATCTGAAGCGCCGCGCACCCGATCTTAACCTGCCTCTTGTTACGGGCTCGGTCCCGCTGCTATGCAGCCACCGAGAGACATGATGACCGAGGCCATGATTCCTGCCAACGCAAAAGCGTCCGCGCTCGGCGCAGCGGCGGCGATTGCGCGCGTCATCGTAGCAGGCACCTTGAAATGGGGGAGCGGCTGACGGCTCTGACACATCATCCAAAGCGATAGATGAGACAGACCCCCGCTCCCTCCGGAGCGGGGGTTTTTCTTTGTCCGGACCATCGGCCGCTCTTCGTGCAACGAAGAGGGGAGAGTGACGATGAACGATTCACTGGCGATCGACTTCAGGCCGGGAGAGGGAGCCGTGCCGCGGATCCTCAACCTGGTCGACGATCATGGTTTTACCTTGCACGGGATTCGGTTGGTGCCGACCCGCGCCGCGGACCGTGCGACGCTGCGGATCGAGGTCGGCGGCCGCTCGTCGGCGATGCTCAGGCAACTCGAGGAACGGCTGGTGTCGCTCGATGGGATCATCGAGGTGATCCACCGCGCCAACGTCTGATAGGGTCCGGCACGACGATCGGCGGCCGCGGCGTCTCGACATGCGCCGTGCGGCGACTTGCGATGGCAGGATTCGGCCAGGATGCGCCCTTCGCGGGGCGCGCTTTGCTGCCGGCACGCATATTGCCGGTGGTGCTGCCTGCCAGTCCTGGCTAATCGCTTGTCATGCCGCATCTGCTTCAGCCGCACCCCAGCACCTCGCGCCGCGCGGTGACCGGCATCGAGGTGGAGGCTGTCCGTACCGGACCTTGCTCGTTGACGCTCGACTATGTGATCAGCGGAGCGATCGAGGAACTGTTGCTGCCTTCGCCGGTCGTCCCGGCGCGGGGCGGCGAGCTGTGGAAGCATACCTGCCTCGAGCTGTTCGTCCGCGCTGCCGGCCAGGCCTATTACGAACTCAATTTCTCGCCTTCTGAGCTTTGGGCCGCCTATCATTTCGACGGCTACCGCGGCGCGGTGCGCGACCCGGCGATGGTGCCGCCGCGCATCGTGCGCAGCGCCAATCCGATCAGCTTCGAGCTCGCGGTCGCCCTCGACCTCTCGCATTTCAGCGATCTTCCCGCGGACGCCCCGTGGCGGATCGGCCTTTCGGCGGTGATCGAGCAAAAGGATGGCCGGGTCGGTTACTGGGCGCTGGCGCATCCGCCGGGCAAGCCCGATTTCCATCACGACCGTTGCTTTGCGCTCGAGCTGCCGGCGGCGGGCGGCGCATGAAGTTCGGCATCGACCGCCTGCTCCAGGATACAGCGTTGCGCGCCCCGTTGCGCGGCAAGCGGGTCGCCCTCCTCGCCCATCCGGCTTCGGTCACCCAGGAACTCGTCCATTCGCTCGACGCGCTCGCGCGATGCGGCGATATCCGGCTGAGCGCCGCCTTCGGCCCCCAGCACGGGCTGCGCGGCGACAAGCAGGACAATATGGTCGAATCGCCGGACTATCGCGATCCGCTGCACGGCATCCCCGTGTTCAGTCTCTATGGCCAAGTGCGGCGGCCGAGCGACGAGATGATGGACAGCTTCGACATCCTGCTCGTCGACCTTCAGGATCTCGGCTGCAGAATCTATACCTTCATCACCACCTTGCTCTACGTGCTCGAGGCTGCGGCCCGGAGCGGCAAGTCCGTCTGGGTGCTCGACCGGCCCAATCCCGCCGGTCGCCCGATCGAAGGCCTGACGCTGCGTCCGGGCTGGGAAAGCTTCGTCGGCGCCGGGCCGCTGCCGATGCGCCATGGGCTGACGCTCGGCGAACTGGGCCTGTGGTTCGTCGATCGGTTCGGCCTGGCCGTCGACTATCGTCTCATCGAGATGCAAGATTATGCGCCCGACGCGGCGCCCGGCCACGGTTGGCCGCTGGGCGAGCGCATCTGGGTCAATCCCAGTCCCAATGCGCCCAATCTGTGGATGGCGCGGGCTTATGCCGGCACGGTGATGCTCGAGGGGACGACCTTGTCGGAGGGACGCGGCACGACGCGTCCGCTCGAGCTGTTCGGCGCGCCCGACGTCGATGCGCGGCGCGTGCTCGAGGAGATGCAGCGCCTCGCACCGCAATGGCTGGAAGGCTGCACCTTGCGCGATTGCTGGTTCGAGCCGACCTTTCACAAGCATGCCGGCGCTTTGTGCAACGGTATCCAGATCCACCCGGAGGGGCCCCGCTACGATCATGCGGCGTTCAAGCCGTGGCGGCTGCAGGCGCTCGCCTTCAAAGCGATCCGCACTCTTTATCCCGGCTACGGCTTGTGGCGCGACTTTCCTTATGAATATGAGTTCGGCAAGCTGGCGATCGATGTGATCAACGGCGGACCGGCGCTTCGTTCATGGGTCGACGATCCGGCCGCTGGCCCGGGCGACCTTGATAGGCTGACGCATGCCGACGAGCAGGCCTGGGCCGAAGAACGCGCCGCTTTTCTTCGCTACTGAGCGTCACGAGGCGCAAGGAGAATCTCCGATGGAAAAACGAAGGCTGGGCGGCTCCTCGCTCGAAATCGCGCCGCTGGTGCTGGGCGGAAACGTGTTCGGCTGGACGGTCGACGAGCCGACGGCCTTCCGAATTCTCGATGCCTTCGTCGATGCCGGTTTCAACTGCATCGACACCGCCGATTATTATTCGCGATTCGTGCCCGGCAACCGCGGCGGTGAATCCGAGACCATGATCGGCAACTGGCTGGCACAGGGCGGCCGCCGCGCGCGCGTCGTGATCGCGACCAAGCTCGGCTCGGACATGGGGGACGGCAAGCAGGGCTTGTCGCGCGCATATATGCGCCGTGCAGTCGAAGCTTCGCTGAAGCGGCTCAAGACCGACCATATCGATCTCTACCAGTCGCATTGGGACGACGAGTCGGTGGCGGTCGAAGAGGTGCTCGCCGGATATGACGAGCTGATCAAGGCCGGCAAGGTCCGCGCGATCGGCGCCTCCAACTTCACCGCCGCTCGCTTTGGCGAGGCGCTCGATTGCGCCGAGGCGAACGGCCTGCCCCGTTACGAAAGCCTTCAGCCTGGCTATAATCTCTACGACCGCGCCGAGTTCGAAGGCGAGATCGAGGCGCTGTGCCTCCGGCGCGGCGTCGGAGTGATCCCTTATTATGGTCTCGCCAGCGGCTTCCTGACCGGCAAGTACCGGTCCGAAGCGGACCTGCAGGGAAGCGTGCGCGCCGACCGTGCGCGAAAATATTTGAACCCGCGCGGCCACGCGATCCTGGCCGCGCTCGATACGGTTGCTGCCGATCTGCACGCGACGGTGGCGCAGGTCGCTTTGGCCTGGTTGATGCAGCGTCCGGCGATCACCGCGCCGATCGCCAGCGCCACCAGCGTCGCGCAGCTCGAGGAATTGACCAAGGCGGCCGCCCTGCGCCTGAGCGCCGCTCACGTCGCGGCGCTCGACGCGGCCAGCGCGGAGCAATCTGGCTAAGGCACGAGACGCGAATTCGGAATCACGCATCGTGCCATAGGTCATTGTTATCGCATCGTTATTGCGAAAAACCGGTCCCCACTTTTCCGCACGATGCTTTAAGCTGCCGCCTCTTGCGTGCCGCTCATGTCGCGGCGGCCTTGTCGAGTTGACGCGCTCGCGGCGCGGTTGCCAAGCCGGCGCGCAGCGTTCATGAGCGCCCCATGCTTTCTCAACGGACGCGGTATACAATCCGTGCGATGCTCCACCTCGCCGACCATTATGGCGAGGGGCCGGTGCAGCTCGGCGAGATCGCGGCGGCGCAGAATATCCCGCCCAAATTCCTCACCGTGATGCTCTCGCAAATGAGCCGCGAAGGGCTGGTCGGCACGCGCCGCGGCCGTGACGGCGGCTATTGGCTGGCGAAGGCTCCGGCCGAGATCAGCTATGGCGAGCTCGTGCGGCTGACGCGCGGTTCGCTCGGTCTGCTCCCCTGCGCCAGCCGGCTCGCCTACCAAAGCTGCAGCCATTGCATCAGCGAGGACAAGTGCCGGCTGCACCGGGTCATGCTGATGGTGCGCGACGAGACCGCTCGGATATTGGACGGCTTCACCCTTGCCGACCCGGTCCCGGATATCTGATCGGCGTCCGCGGCGTTGCAAGTCGACGAGGATCGTCTCAAATCAGTCGGGATTGCTGGCCCTGGATCAGCCGGTACAAATTCTCGGCGAGCGATATCATTGGCGCGCTGCTTCCGCTCTTCCTGGCAAGGTCCGAGACGATGCCGAGGTCCTTGAGGAGAAGAGCCAAAGTTCCTTGCTGGAGATCGTTCAGCTTGCCGTGAAACAGGCTGACGAAGCTGTTTATCAACCCGGTCATATGGGCTTTTTCGCCGGTCGCGGCGCCCCGGGCATATTCCTGCAGCATATTCGAATCGGCATATCCGCCTTGGAGGAATTCCGGGAGGCGCTGGGCCTCCAGCCCGACCGCTTCGGCAAGCGCGAGTGCTTCCCCAATCGCGATGACGGAGCAAAAAGTGACGAGCTGATTGCAGGCCTTCACAACCTGCCCGGCGCCGAGCGGTCCCACATGAGAAATTTGTCCGCCATAATGCTGCACTATCGGACGGACGAATGCGACATCGTCGGCTGCTCCTCCCAGGTAGATCGCCAGGGTGCCGCGCTGGGCTCCCGGGGCGCCCCCGGACACCGGCGCATCCACGAATGCGACGCCTGAATTGGCCAATTCCATACCGATCTCGACCGCCCGGGCCGGATGAATGGTGGAATGATCGACCACGGCGCGGGGTCGTTCCGTCGCTGTGACCACGCCCTCCTGCCCGAGGAGAACCTCCTCCAGTGCCAGGTCGGAATCGAGACATGTTATGATGATGTCCGTTCGGGCCGCCAGGTCACTGGGAGAGGCCGCCGCCGAGGCGCCCGCAGCAAGAAACGGGTCCATTTTGGCGCGGGTCCGGTTCCATAGCACAAGTGGTTCACCGCTATGAAGAATCCGCTCCGCGATCGGCGTGCCGATGTCGCCGAGGCCGATATATCCTACGCGCACTGCTCTTCTCCTTCGACGTCCGGCTTAGCGTCGTCCGATCCGTTCGGCGAGGCCGAGCGCGGCCCGTGCGACTCGCATCTTGTCCTCGATGCTGCGCATCATCGTGTCGGCGCGGTCCACGGCGATCGCCCCTTTCGGGATATCGTCGCCTCGATGGACCAGCAGGCCGTCGATCAGGCCGTCATAATGGTCCGCGATCACCGCATTGGTCACGGCGAGTCCGAGTTCGTTCATCAGTTTTGCGGTCGGTCCCTTCACGGCCTGGCCGCCGACGAGAGGCGATATCGCGACGACCGGCGCCGCCGTCGCCGCGATCGCCGCGCGAATGCCCGCGACGGCGAGGATGGGGTCGATGCTGAGGTAGGGATTGGAAGGCGCGATGAACACGGCGTCCGCGCCGATAATCGCCTCGGTCACTCCGGGGGCGGGCAGCGCCTCTTGCGCCCCATCGAAGGCAATCCCGCGCACCGCCGGCCCGCAGCGCCGCTCGACGAAATAATTTTGGAAGGGAAGCATGCCGATCTCGGTGTCGACGATGGTCGTCACCGCCTCATCGGTCATCGGAAGGATGTTCGCGCCGATGCTCCAGGCATGGGCGAAATCGCGCGTCACGGCCGAGAGCGTCCGGCCGGCCGCGAGCTGGGCGGTGCGAAGGACGTGCAAGGCCAGGTCATGGTCGCCGAGCTGGAACCAGTCTTCGCCGCCGAGCGCACGCAGCGTGGTCATGAAGCTCCAGGTCTCACCCTCGCAGCCCCAGCCCTGCGCAGCATTCGCCTTGCCCGCCAAAGTGTAGAGGATCGTATCGATGTCGGGCGAGACATGAAGGCCGAGATGGCGGAAATCGTCGCCCGTGTTGACGACCGCCGTCAGATCGGCCGCCGGCAACATGCGGGCGAGGCCGAGCACCAGCTTCGCTCCGCCGACGCCGCCGGTGAGAACGGCGGCCTTCACCGAAACAGATCCTCCTCGATCGGCCGCACCAGCGCATGGGCGCCGCGCGCTTGGGCGCCGGACGAATAGCCGCGCACCAGCGCGGCGGGGATGCCTTCGGCGCCCTCGCCGGTTGCCAGCGCCGCCGCGCTGGCCAGCAGATCGGCAACGGCGACCTGCGTAACCTCGAGCCTCCGCCCGTCGCGGTCGGTTTCGCCGCGGAAGTCATGGAGCGCCGGCAGTCCGCTCGCGCCGATGGCAACCGCCACCACCCCCATGCGCCAGGGCCGGCCGAAACTGTCCGAGATGACGATCGCGCAGCCCAGCTCGCGGCTCAGCCGTTCGGCCGATGCATCGGGGTCGACCGGCAGCAGAAGCGCGCGGTCGCCGTCCCCGGGGCCGATGTTCGACCGGTCGATTCCCGCATTGGCCATCACCAGCCCGAGCCGGTGGCGGACGACCAGCACGTTCGGCACCGCGCGCAGCACCTCGGTCGATTCCGACAGCACCAACTCGACGAAGCGCGGGTCCTTCCGCGTGATCGCCGCCAGCCGCAGCGCTTCGGATCCTGGCACGATCGCGTCGAGCAGCACGAAACGCCCCTCTGCCTTCGAGACGATCTTCTGCGTGACGACAAGCATGTCGCCGGTGTGAAGGCTCAGCCCCTCTGCGGCGATCGCGTTGGCGAGCAGCCGGGCGAGATCGTCCCCCGGCTTCACTTCGCCGATCGCCGCGAGCGGAATGATTTGGATCGGGGGCATGCATCGCGCTCCTGCGTCGGGAGGAAGCTCCGACGGCGTGCCGAAGCCTGTAATATCAAGGTCTGCGCTCGGCCATCGTCAAACGCGCATCATCGCCGGCGGGACGACGCAAGGAGCATTGAACTTCCGTTGCAGATAATGGATGGCGGGACCGACGCCGCAAGCTTGCATTTGAATTGGCGGCGGCTGAACCTGAACGGTCGAAATCTTGGGAGAGCGGAATGGGAGTGTTGGACGGCAAGTGCGCGATCGTGACGGGCGCAGCCTATGGAATCGGCTTTGCCGCCGCCAGACGGTTCGCTGAAGCGGGTGCGTCGGTGGTGATCGCGGACATCAAGGGGCATGAGGAGGCCGCCGAGCGGCTGGCCGCGCAGGGATCGGCCGTCGTCGCCATGCGCGCGGACGTGACCGACGACGCGAGCGTCGGCGATCTCGTCAAGCAGGTGATGGATCGTTTCGGCCGCATAGATATTCTCGTCAACAACGCCGCGATCTCCGCGGAGCTCAAGCCGGCCCCGTTCGAACAGGCCGCGGCGGCGGATTGGATCCGGATCTACGACGTCAACGTGGTCGGGGTCTTCCGGATGTGCCGGGCCGTGTCGCCGCATATGCGGGCGGCCGGCAGCGGGCGCATCGTCAACATCAGCTCCGGAACTGCGTTCAAGGGCGCCCCCGGCATGCTGCACTATGTCGCAAGCAAGGGCGCGATCATCTCGATGACTCGCTCGTTGGCCACGGAGTTCGGCGGCGACGGCATCCTCGTCAACGCCGTTTCGCCCGGAATGACGATCACCGAAAGTGTTCAGGCTTCACCAGAGCTGAGCAAGATGTTCTCGGAGAAGGCCATTGCCACGCGCGCCATCAAAAGGGATGCCAAGCCGGACGACGTGGCGAACGTCATCTTCTTTCTTGCCGGCCCCGATGCAGGGTTCGTCACCGGGCAGGTCATCGCCGCCGACGGCGGATCAGTGTTCCACTGATCCGCTCGCCTGTCCTTAGACTTCCGCCATTATTGAGGCGAAGCTTTCCATCATTTCATATTCATATCCGGGGATCGCGCCACAGTTCACCTGGTTGATGCCGATGGCCTTGATGCCCCTCAGCCGCTGGATATGTTCTTCCCTGGTTGCCACGATGC
>DATFHP010000030.1:0-7208 GCA_035248285.1 Allosphingosinicella sp.
ACCATGCCCTGGATCATCGCCAGCAGCCGCTCGCGCTCCGAAGCGGCGCGCGCCACTTCCTCGCGACGCTCGGCTTCGGATGCATCCAGCCTCGCGCGCAGGTCGGCGATCTGGTCGCGCAGCAGCGTGACCACGTCGGGATCGCCGCCGGCCTGAAGCGGCGCGGCGATGCCGACCGCAAGCCGCTCGCCGACGGACGGCGGCCGCGGCTCCGGCGGCGCGTTGGGAACCTCCAGCCACCATTGGCCGCGCGCGTCGCGTTTGGCGCTGAGCGCGCCGCTGCGCACGCGCCGCCGGATGGTGTCGATCGAGACGTTGAAGCGGGCGGCCGCCTCCGCAATCGAAATTGTCGGCATGAAAATCTCCTGTACGGCCGCCGGCATAGGTGCATAGGCATGCGCGGACAACCGGGACCGCCGTCAGCCGCCGTCCGGCAAGCCGTTCCTAAAGTGATTTCGAGCCAGATGGAATGAGCTGGCCGCCGTGCCCCCGGCACGGCTGCCGATTGCCGGGGGCAATCGGCACCTGCTCATTCTGGCGGCTCGGAATGCGCCGGGTCCGAAGCTGGCGGGGCCAGCTTCAGACCCAAGCACGGCCATCAAAGAACTTTCTAGGCCCTTATTATCGCATCGTTATTGCGGAAACGGGTTCCCACTTTTCCGCACGATGCTCTAGCCGACGTGGGATGCTTCCCCCTCATCGGCCGCCGGTCGCGAACGGCAGGATCGCTTCCAGCTCGGCCAGTGCCGCCGCGCCTACCGCCGTCCGCCCCTCGCGCATCAAATAGACATGGCGGACGATCTCGGCCTGCTGCTCGAGGCCGTAATCCTCGAACCTGTGTCCCGGCTTCAGCGTGTAGCGGTAGCGGCAGAAGGGATGGCGCATCAGCGGCAGGTAAAAGCGCCCGCGCATCTGGGCCTGCCAGACGTGGGTCATCTCATGCGCAAACAGGGCCTGCATCCAGAGCGCGTCGCCGCTGTAATCCTCGCTCCACAAATGGCCGCGCGGATGGGCGTGGATATGGCCGCACGGCGCCATCAGCGCGTTGCGCGGATGGAAGGGAAACCATTTGCCGAGCACGACGCGCACCGCATCATAGTCGATCGCATCGCCGAACAGGCCGCGCGCGAGCGCATGCTCGCCCTCGGTCAGACGGCGGGCCGTCACGGCGCGCCGATCACGGGCGCGGCGGCGGTGCCGGATCGCCCGGGCCGACCACGATCGCCTCGCCGCTGACCTTCGCGCCGTCGCGGATGGTGAAGTCGAGCCGGAGCCGGTCTCCCGCTTTGATCTTGGGATCGATGCCGT
Organism: Allosphingosinicella sp.; assembly: GCA_035248285.1. Classification (GTDB taxonomy): domain Bacteria; phylum Pseudomonadota; class Alphaproteobacteria; order Sphingomonadales; family Sphingomonadaceae; genus Allosphingosinicella. Next base: position 1,309 of record DATFHP010000030.1, read on the forward strand.
ACAGCATCGCATGCTTGCCGCCGGGCTTGAATTCGATCGTGTCGCCATCGGCGGCCGCTGCCGCCAGCGGCTTCATCTCCGCCATGCCGCCGTGCATCATGCTGTCGTGCATCTCGATCCGCTGCACGCTCGGGCTGGCGATGCCGTCGAGGGCAAGCCCACTCTGGCCCTGCCGCCGCAAGGTGAAATAGGCCGCGCCCGGACGGTCGGGCACGGCGGGCAGGCGGACCCAGGCGTTTTCGAGCGCGACCCCCGCTTGCGGCTGCGCCGCCGGCCGGCTGCAGGCAACCAGGGAAAGCGCCACCGCCGCTCTTGCCAAAACACATATTCGCATCGCCAATCTCCCTTTGGAACAGACCCGAAGCGCGGCCGCTTCTTGCAGCCGGTGAATCGCCCCCTATATCGCGTCCGGAACACCCGCGCGCCTCATTTGCAGGGCGTGGGTATGCTTTGTTTAGGGGCATAAGAGGATCATATGGCAAAGGTTATCGGTATCGATCTCGGCACCACCAACAGCTGCGTCGCCGTCATGGAAGGCGGCAAGCCCAAGGTCGTCGAAAATGCGGAAGGCGCGCGCACCACGCCGTCAATCGTCGCGTTCGCCAAGGACGGCGAGCGGCTGATCGGCCAGCCGGCCAAGCGCCAGGCCGTCACCAATCCGGACAATACGGTTTTCGCGGTGAAGCGCCTGATCGGCCGCCGCTACGACGATCCGATCACCAAGAAGGACACCGAGCTGGTGCCCTATAAGATCGTCAAGGGCACCAATGGCGACGCCTGGGTCAATGCCGGCGGCAAGGATTATTCACCTTCGCAGATTTCGGCCTTCATCCTGCAGAAGATGAAGGAGACCGCGGAGGGCTATCTCGGCGAGCCGGTCACCCAGGCGGTGATCACCGTGCCCGCTTACTTCAACGACGCCCAGCGCCAGGCGACCAAGGACGCCGGCCAGATCGCCGGCCTCGAGGTGCTGCGAATCATCAACGAGCCGACCGCGGCCGCGCTGGCCTATGGCCTCGAGAAGCAGGACGGCAAGACCATCGCCGTCTACGACCTTGGCGGCGGAACGTTCGACATTTCGGTGCTCGAGATCGGCGACGGCGTGTTCGAGGTCAAGGCGACCAATGGCGACACGTTCCTCGGCGGCGAGGATTTCGACGCCAAAGTGGTCGAATATCTGGCCGACGAGTTCAAGAAGGCCGAAGGCATCGACCTTCGCAACGATCGGCTCGCGCTCCAGCGGCTCAAGGAAGCCGCCGAAAAGGCCAAGATCGAGCTGTCCTCGGCGCAGACCACGGAAGTGAACCTGCCGTTCATCACCGCCGATCAGAACGGGCCCAAGCATCTCGTCAAGACCATCACCCGCGCCGATCTCGAGCGGCTGGTGGCGGATCTGATCCAGCGCACGCTCGAGCCCTGCCGCAAGGCGCTGGCCGACGCCGGCGTCAAGGCCGACCAGATCGACGAGGTCGTGCTGGTCGGCGGCATGACCCGCATGCCGCGCGTCCGCGAGGTGGTGAAGGATTTCTTCGGCAAGGAGCCGCACACCGGCGTCAACCCCGACGAGGTGGTGGCGATGGGCGCGGCGATCCAGGCCGGCGTGCTGCAGGGCGACGTCAAGGACGTGCTGCTGCTCGACGTCACGCCGCTGTCGCTGGGCATCGAGACATTGGGCGGCGTCTTCACCCGGATGATCGATCGCAACACGACCATCCCGACCAAGAAGTCGCAGACCTTCTCGACCGCGGATGACAATCAGAATGCGGTGACGATCCGCGTCTTCCAGGGCGAGCGCGAGATGGCCAGCGACAACAAGATGCTCGGCCAGTTCGACCTGATCGGCATCCCGCCGGCGCCACGCGGCGTGCCGCAGATCGAGGTCACCTTCGACATCGACGCCAACGGCATCGTCAACGTCTCGGCCAAGGACAAGGGCACCGGCAAGGAGCAGCAGATCCGCATCCAGGCTTCGGGCGGGCTCAGCGATTCCGACATCGACCAGATGGTCCGGGATGCGGAGCAATTCGCCGAGGATGACAAGAAGCGGCGTGCCGCGGCCGAAGCGAAGAACAATGCCGAGAGCCTCATTCACACCACCGAGCGCCAGCTCGCCGAGCATGGTGACAAGGTCGACGGCGGCCTGAAGTCCGAGATCGAGGCGGCCGTGGCCGAGGCCAAGAGTGCGGTCGAAGGCGGCGACACCGATGCGATCAACCAAAAGGCGCAGGCGCTCGCCCAGGTGGCGATGAAGCTTGGCCAGGCGATCTACGAGAAGGAGCAGGCCCAGCAAGCCTCGCCCGGGCCCGATGCCGGCGCGGCGCAGGGCGCCGAGGCTGGTGGCGGCGAGGAAGTCGTCGACGCCGAATTCTCAGAGGTCGACGACGAAAATAAGGCGTAAGCATGCACTTTTGCGTTCGTCCTGAGCCTGTCGAAGGACTTTCCTTTTGTGTACAAGTAGAAGGAATGGCTTCGACAGGCTCAGCCCGAACGGGAAAGTGCCGGGGGACACATGTTTGATACGGACTTTTACGAGCTGCTCCAGGTCGAACGGACAGCCGACGAAAAGACGATAAAGACCGCCTATCGCCGGCTGGCGATGGAATGCCATCCCGATCGCAATCCGGGATGCCAGGAGTCCGAGGCGAAGTTCAAGGCGATCAGCCAGGCCTATGAATGCCTGAAGGATCCGCAGAAGCGCGCCGCTTACGATCGCTTCGGCCATGCCGCCTTCCAGAACGGCGGCAACGGCGGCGGCAGCGGCGATTTCAGCTCCTTTTCCGACATTTTCGAGAATATCTTCGGCGAGTTCATGGGCGGCCAGGGCGGCCGCCGCTCCAACGTGCTGCGCGGCTCGGATCTGCGCTACGATTTGGAGATCACCCTCGAGGAGGCGTTCGAGGGCAAGACCGTCGCGCTCAATATCGATACCACCGTCGGCTGCGAACCTTGCGGCGGGAGCGGCGCCAAGCCCGGCACCAGCGCGCGCCGGTGCAACATGTGCGACGGCCGCGGCCAGGTGCGCGCGCGCCAGGGCTTTTTCGTGCTCGAGCAGACCTGCCCGCATTGCCGCGGCAGCGGCCATGTGATCGGCGATCCCTGCACGTCGTGCCGCGGCGAAGGCCGCGTCGAGAAGCAGCGCGCGCTCGAGGTGCGCATCCCGCCCGGCGTCGACGAGGGCACGCGCATCCGCCTGGCCGGCGAGGGTGAGGCGGGGGCGCAGGGCGGTCCCGCCGGCGACCTCTATATTTTCGTGCACCTTGCGCGGCATGCGATCTTCCAGCGCGAAGGCACGACCTTGTTCGCGCGCTGCCCGGTGAGCTTCACCACCGCCGCGCTCGGCGGCGCGATCGAGGTGCCGGGGCTCGACCGCCGCAAGCATGAGATCCGCATTCCGGCGGGCATCCAGTCGGGCAAGCAATTGCGCCAGCGCGGCGCCGGCATGCCGGTGCTCAACGGCCGCGGCTTCGGCGACATGGTGCTCGAGATCGAGGTCGAGACCCCGACCCGGATGTCGTCGCGGCAGAAGGAGCTGCTCGAGGAATTCCGCAAGACCGAGACCGGCGAGGAATGCCCCGCCTCCTCGGGCTTCTTCACCAAGCTCAAATCGATGTGGGATGAGCTGACCGAATAGGGGTTTCGAGGCCTATCACCGACGATCACGCTCCTCGCGCACAACGTCTGCCGGCGAAATCGAGGGTGTGATCGGTGAGAGCTGCGCCAATCGGGCACGCAGCTCGGAGCCAAGCAATGAAGCAAATCTGGGATGAACGTCAGCGGCCAACGGGTCTACGATCGTCAGCCCGCGCGCGATGAACTTGTCCTGCATATCCTCGGATAGCAGGAATGTGCAGCCGGCGTCGGCAGCCGCTGTCACAATCAGTGCATCCCAGAATTGCAGCTTGTGGTCGACCGCCAGGTCCGCGGCAGACAAGGCGGTGCGCGTTTCCGACGCGGAGGTGCCGAAGGCTTCGGCGAACTCAAGCAGGACTTCCCGGGCTTCCTCGGCTGAAGCTCAAGACGCCTCCGTCCCCCTATTCGCCGAACACCCGCGTGAAGATCGTGTCGACGTGCTTCAAATGGTGGCCGAGGTCGAAGCGTTCGGCGAGGTCCTCGTCCGACAGCAGCGCCGTCACCTCGGGATCGGCCTTGAGCAGATCGAGCAGCGACAATTGCCCATCCGATTCCCACACCTTCATCGCGTTGCGCTGGACCATCGCATAGGCATCCTCGCGGCTGGCGCCGGCCTGGGTGAGCGCGAGCAGCACCCGCTGCGAATGGATGAGGCCGCCCATCCGGTCGAGGTTCCTCTGCATCCGCTCCGGATAGACGACCAGTCTGTCGACCACCCCGGTGAGCCGCGCGAGCGCGAAATCGAGCGTGATGGTCGCGTCGGGGCCGATATAGCGCTCGACCGAGGAATGGCTGATGTCGCGCTCGTGCCACAACGCCACATTCTCCAGCGCCGGCGTGACATAGCCGCGCACCATGCGCGCGAGGCCGGTCAGATTTTCGGTCAGCACCGGGTTGCGCTTGTGCGGCATTGCCGACGAGCCCTTCTGGCCCGGCGAGAAATATTCCTCGGCCTCGAGCACCTCGGTCCGCTGCAAATGGCGGATCTCGGTCGCCAGGCGCTCGATCGAGGAGGCGATCACGCCCAATGTCGCGAAGAACATCGCGTGCCGGTCGCGCGGAATCACCTGGGTCGAGATCGGCTCGACCGTCAGGCCCAGCCTGGCCGCGACATGGGCTTCGACGCGCGGATCGATATGCGCATAGGTGCCGACCGCGCCCGAGATGGCGCAGGTCGCGATCTCGGCGCGTGCCGATGCCAGGCGCCCACGGCAGCGCTCGAACTCGGCATAAGCCAGGGCCAGCTTGAGGCCGAAGGTCACCGGCTCGGCGTGGATGCCGTGGCTGCGGCCGATGGTGGGGGTGAGCTTGTGCTCGTGCGCACGGCGCTCGAGCACCGCCAGAAGCGCGTCGATGTCGGCGAGCAAAATGTCCGAGGCGCGCGCAAGCTGCACGGCGAGGCAGGTATCGAGCACGTCCGAGCTGGTCATGCCCTGGTGGAGGAAGCGCGCATCCTCGCCGATCCGCTCGCTCATATAGGTGAGGAAGGCGATGACGTCATGCTTGGTGACCGCCTCGATCGCGTCGATCCTGGCGACGTCGATGTCCTTGAGGATGTCCCGGCCCAACGCATCCATGATCGTGCGGGCCGCCTGTTTCGGGATCATGCCGACATCGGCCATGGCCTCGGCGGCATAGGCCTCGATCTCGAACCAGATGCGGAACTTGGTCTCCGGCGCCCAGATGCTCGCCATCTCGGGCCGCGAATAGCGAGGGATCATGGCTGGTCCTTTGGATTGACGCTCGGCGCTAGCAAACTGGTTCTCCGGCTTCAATCCAACACCAAGGGCTGGACGGCAAAGGTTCATCCGCGCCATCTTATGGTGGGGCTTTGTGCATGAGGATGCGCCGGCGCCATGAACGCCATCCAGCCCAGCAGGAACGACCGGATCAAGGCCGCTGCCGCGACCGCCGCCCTGGAGGCCGTGCTGGCGATTGCCCTGGTTGCCGGATTGAAGGCGGATTATCGCGCGCCGCGCTCCGACCCGCTCGTCCTGCTCGATATCCTGCCCGAGCCGCCGCCGCCGCCGGTCGAGAAGATCCCGCCGCGCGCCGCGCGCAGCAGCAATGAGCGGAGCCGGCCCTCGCCGTCGAACATCAAATCGCGCGCCGCCGAGATCGCGGTGCCGGCACCGATCGTCGCGCCCATGCTGCCGCCGCCGCCGGTGGTCGCTGCTCCCGTCTCCGGCCTCGGCGCCGATCGTTCGGCCGGCGCCGCGGCGGTCGCGGGCCCGGGCACCGGCAGCGGCGGCCAGGGTTGGGACGACGGC
>DATFHP010000031.1:0-19743 GCA_035248285.1 Allosphingosinicella sp.
ATGACGAGACCGGAGCCGGATCGCAGGCACGGTTCGGGCCTGAAGGCGCGGAGCCGGGCTTCGTCGTCCGCTGCGACAAGGCCCGCGGCGAGATCAGCCTGTCGCGGCAAGGGATCGCGACGGGCAACACGATGACCGTCCGCACCTCCTTCGGCGCGCGCACCCTGCCGTTGTCGATCGAGGCGGGCGCGACCTTCGTGTTCGCGGCGATACCGGCCACGGACTCCCTTCTCGACAATCTCGCCTTCAGCCGCGGCCGCTTCACCGTGGACGTGCCGGGAACCGCGACGCTGGTCATTCCGGCCTGGCCCGAGCCGGCGCGGGTGATCGAGGATTGCCGGGGCTGAACAGGCTGGGCGCGGCGCGCGCGAAGCAAAAGAAATTATCCGAAACATTTTTGAATACAAGTCTTGATCCATGACTCGCCCGGATTCATTATCGCTCTCGTCTTCAACCAAGCGAAAGGAGGTGATCCGATGTCTCATGGTTCAGCAGAGGGGTCGGTTCGGTTCGTTCGGGAGATGAAGCGCTAGGCGCTTATCGGGTCTCCCGGGCTGGAACTTCCGGCCGCTGACCATGTTCGAAGGGTCGCCGAACGAGGGTTCGGCGGCCCTTCAGCTTCTTCGAGCCTGTCGGGTTCGCGATCCTTTGCGCGATCTGCGGCGCACCACGAATTTCTCGCTGACGCGGACCGATCGAGTCGCCAGCGTGACTTCGGCAAGGAACAGCAGCAGCCCGAGCGTGAGGCTGATCATCGCGCCGATGAACAGCAGCGATACCGGAATCGCGAACTGCATCGCGACGAGGTCGGTCACGAACAATACGATCACGACGATGCAGATCAGCAGCGCGGCGGCGGTGCACAGGCCGATCGCCCAATGGGTGAGCGTCATGCGGCGATCGAGGATCTCGAGTTCCTTCAACTCCACCAGGCGCTCGTCCTCGTCCGCGGTCGGCACGTGGCCTTCCAGACGGCGCGCGCGATCGACGACGCGCGCGATCCGGCCGGCGAGGACGTTGAGCAGGCTGCCGATGCCGGCGAGGAGAAACACCGGCGCGACCGCCAGCTGGATGATATGCGCGATCGTCGAAGTGCTGGCGTCCATCATCGTGCAAGAACCATAAGGCGCGCGCCGCAGCCCGACAACGGCCATGACCGCTTGCGCGGGGCGTGGCCGCCGCGCATCGGTCACCGTCCGTTCAGCATCGCCCGCGCACGATTCCGGACGATGCGCCGAACTGCGCCGCGTCGCGACTATTGCGGCGCTGGGCTCGGCTCCCTGGCGAAGGAGACAGCATTGCTGCGGACAATCGGAACCAGGCTGCTGACCGGGCTCTTCATTGCAGCGGCCGCCACCGCGGCCCACGCCGCGCCCGATATTGCCGGCAATTGGATCATCCAGGACAAGAGCGCGGTGATCGCCATCGGTCCATGCGGCAACCGGATGTGCGGCAAGCTTGCCCGCGCGCTCGTCCACAAGCCCAACTACCCGCAGACCGACATCCACAATCCCAACCCTGCCTTGCGCGACAGGCCGCTGATCGGACTGCGGATATTGAGCGGCTTCGTCGCCAAGGCCGATCGCTGGGACAAAGGTTCGATCTATGATCCCGAGAGCGGCAAGACCTATCGCTCGCTGTTGCGGATCAATCCCGACGGATCGCTCAAGGTCAGCGGCTGCGTTCTCTTCTTCTGTCAATCGCAACGCTGGACCCGAGCCCGCTAGCCTCGTTCCGGTTCAAGGAACGGCTGCGCCCGCCGCCGCGTTTCCCCCGGAGAGGAGACAGAGATGAGCGACAGCGACCGAAGCGGCGAGCGCGGTCATCGCGCCAGCGTCGATCGCGCCAGCGGCGAAGTGCATGGCGCCGGCTCAGGGGCGGGAGGCCGCGACCCGCGCGAGGATTATGACAGCGATCCCGCGGCGGGCGGCGGCGAGGCGCGGCCGACGAGCCCGGCCGCCGGCGATCGGGCCGTAGAGGCCGACCTGGGCAAAAGCCGGAATCCTCTCCCGCGAAGCTGAGAGGCGCGGCACAATGAGATTCCCGAAAGCGACGAGCGCGAAAAAGGTGAAGGCGAGGATGCCAAGGACGTCGTGCAGCCGAACACCATCGCCGTGGATCCCGAGGGACGGGCTTATCCGCCCTATGATTTGGCGCGCTGAATTGCGCCGGAACCATTGTGGCGGCGGTTTGGTTCGTGGTGGCGGCAGCGTCAAAGGAACTGTTCGCGGCCTTGCTCGTCTGTTACGGGTCGGTTACGAAAACTAGGAGACTGCAATGGCAAAATCCTCGGGCAACAAGCCCAGCGGCCGGTCCGGATCGAAGGCGGGCATGGGCGCGGCGACCGACAAGCTCGCCGAACTTGCATCCAATCCGCTCGCGCGAAGCATGCTGGCCGCGGGGCTGGTCGCGGCGGCTGCCGCGCTGACCACCAATCAGAAGGTGCGCCAAGGCGCCAAGAAGGCCGGCCGCGATGCGTTGGAAGGGGCCGAGGCCGCGGCCGACAATGCCAGCAAGATCGGCGCCGCAATCGTCGCGGCCGCCAGCGATGCCGTGCGCCGGATGATGGCCACCTCTTCGCGCAGCGGCGGCGCCGGAAGCGCAAAGCCGGCGGCCCGCAAGACTGCCGCAAGCAAGTCGGCCAAGCCGCGCGCCACCGCCTCGACCAATGGTCGACGGAAGAAGGCCAGCAGCAAGACCGAGGGAACGGTCACGGCTCCCAAAGCCGCAGCGGCGGGCGCGACCAAAAGGACCACCGCCAAACGCACGGCCGCCGGCAAGCGCGGGCGCAAGCCAGCAGTCTCCCGCCGGGTTCCCAAGAAGGACGCCTGAAGGACATAGCCCGGGCACCTGACGCCAGGGGCTGTCGATCGAAACGAAGAAGAGGCGCCCGGCCGGGCGCCTCTTCCTTCACATCATCAAATCAGCGGCACCTGTAATGGTGGTCGCGATCGACCTCGCGACCGATCAGCGCACCGGCCGCGGCGCCGAGTATCGTGCCGGTAGCACGCGAACCGTGCGTGTCGATCGCCCGGCCGACCAGCGCGCCGCCGGCGGCGCCGATCAGCAGGCCGGTCGTTCCATTGCCCCTCTTGCAGCGCAGACGGCCGCGCGAATCGCGCCACACCCGCCCCTGATAATAATCGTTGTTGCTGTAATAATGGTGCCGCGCCATCGCCGGGGACGGGAGGACCGGGACCATCGTCGGGATCGTCATCGCCGCAGCGGCGACGGCAAGGGATAGCTTACGCATGACTTTACTCCTCTGTTGAACCTGTTGTTGAACCTGTGCGCGAAGAACGCAAACAGCGTGGCAGGAGTTTCATTAACCCGTCACAACGATCCATTCATCCCCGTCGGAACCGCGGTGGCCGGGGAGAGGACCGAAGTCTTCGACGAAGCGAGCCGAATCCGCGGCCAAACCACTAAGACAGCCGGCGCAAGCCGGTCCGGGCCCGCCTTTTCGGCTCTTTCTTCGTGCGCTGCGCGACGATATGGGCTCTTTGCCGCCGCGGCCACGCGTGCATGCTGAGGAGCGCGGATTGGAATCCAACCCACCTGACGTCGTGCTCGCCGGCACCAATTCCACGCCGCTGTGGGGCATGAGCGTCGACGAGCGGGTACGCCGGCTCGCCAAGGCCAACAGGCTCGCGATGGGTCCAACTTCCGGCGGCGACAGCGCGGCACTGCTCGTCAATCGGCATTACGTGTTCGATCCCGCCTGGCTGCGCATTCTGGCCGTCCGGCCGGGCGACGCCCTGACCCTCGACGGGAAGATCGCGATCGCCCATTGCCGCGATCCCGCCGAGCGATCCGAGGCGGCGGCCGCGATCGAAAGCGATCGTCCGTTGCCCGCCGGAAGCCGGCTTGCCGCGCTTGCGCACGAGCAGGGCGGCGCGCAGCTCAATAGCGAGCTGCGCAAGCGCGAGCAGCCGTTCCTGCTGCGGCTCGAGCCCGGCACGGTCCGCGCTGCCGAGCGGGCAAGCTATTTCGGCGCATATAAAGGCGTGACCGACCTGCTGACCAAATATCTCTGGCCGGAATGGGCGCTGGTCCTCACGCGGATCGCGGCGCGGTTCGGCATCAGTCCCAATGCCGTCACGGCGCTTGGCGCCGCGCTTTGCGTCGCCGCCGCCATCCTCTTCTGGCACGGACATTATTGGGCCGGAATGCTGGCCGGCCTCGTCTTCATGGTGCTCGACACGGTCGACGGCAAGCTTGCCCGCTGCACGATCACCTCGTCCAAATGGGGCAATATCTTCGATCACGGCATCGACCTCATCCATCCGCCGTTCTGGTGGTATGCCTGGGGCGTGGGATTGGCCGCTTACGGACGGCCGCTGGCGCCCGATGCGTTCTGGTGGGCGATGACCGCGATCATCGGCGGCTATGCGGTGCAGCGTCTGATCGAAGGCATATTCATGCGCCGGTTCGGAATGCACATCCATGTGTGGGAGAGGATCGATTCGCGGTTTCGACTGATCACCGCGCGCCGCAACCCCAATATGGTGATCCTGTTCGCGGCGACGCTCGTCGCACGGCCCGATCTCGGATTGATCGGCATTGCCTGGTGGACGCTGGTTTCCTGCCTTTTTCATCTCGTCCGCCTGATCCAGGCGTTCGCACGGCAGGCGCAGGGCCGCGACGTTCGATCCTGGCTTGGCTGAGCGGCCTTCGAGCATAGCGGAGGCGGCGCGCGCGGTGCTGCTCGCGCCGGACCCGGCCGACAAGATTCGGGCCGCGCGGCTGACGGCGCGGCGCTGGCGGCGCGGATTGCTCGCGCATCGCTTCGATCGCGCGATGCCCGATCGACCGGCCAGGCCGGCGCGGCCGATGCTGCTGCCCCCCGCGCGCATGCCCAGGCGCGGCAGGGGCGGCTCGGTGCGCGGGCGGATCGCGATGCTTCACGCGCTTGCCCATATCGAATTCGTCGCCATCGATCTGGCCTTCGATCTGATCGGCCGGTTCGGGATGCTGTTTCCGCCGGCCTTCGTCGACGATTGGGCCGGAGTCGGCGCCGACGAGGCGATGCATTTCGCCTTGCTCGACCGCCGCCTGCGTTCGCTTGGCGCGGGCTATGGCGATCTGCCCGCGCACGATGGACTGTGGGAGGCCGCCGCAGCGACCGCAACCGATGCGCTGGCGCGGCTGGCGGTCGTGCCGATGGTGCTGGAGGCGCGCGGCCTGGACGTCACGCCCGGCGCCATCGCACGCTTCGAAGCCGCCGGGGATGCACGGTCGGCGCAAATATTGAACCGCATTTACCAGGATGAAATCAGGCATGTCGCCGCCGGGACGAAATGGTTTCGAATCCACGCCGATTCTCTGGGATTCGAGCCGATTTCCAGGTGGAGACGGTTAATAGAAAATAACTTTCGGGGTGCGCTGAAGCCACCATTCAACGACTCAGCGCGGGACCAAGCCGGTCTGTCCCGGGATTTCTACATCTCGCTTGCGGCCGACAGGGATGTTTAACACTGTGCCGGCACACGTCAGCGGGTGGGCAGCTTCCTGACGCTAAAGCTGGGCAAGCAGCCCTTGTGTGCAATTCATGGTCGCGGTGCGTGACCGTGCCGGCCCTCGTGGCCGACCGGGGATAGTATGACGGATTTGCTTATCACGAAATGTGCTGCCGCGGTCGCCGGCATATCGTTCCAGCTTCAGCGCCGCGCAATCCGCTTTCGTGGCCAATTTCGCGGTGTTTCCGGCCGGATGGCGGGCAGTTTGCTCGTCGCTGCCGCGACGCTCGCAGCGGCTTCGCCGGCCGCCGCCACCGAAGGCCAGGCCGGCGCATTCCAGGCGGTCGCACCGCTCAAGGCGGCCGATCCGAACTTCCGGCAGATGTTCATGAACTGGAAGCAGCTCGATATGGTCGAGCAGGCCGCGATCGCCATTCCGTCGGCGATGCCGGTCGAAGGGACCAATCTGACCAGCGGCTTCGGCGTCCGCTCGGATCCGTTCCAGCGCCGCGCCGCGATGCATGCCGGCGTCGATCTCGCCGGCCCGGTCGGCACCAAGATCTACGCCACCGCCGACGGCGTCGTGGACCGCACGCAATGGGTCAACGGCTACGGCAATCTCGTCGAGATCGACCACGGCCATGGCATCCAGACACGCTACGGCCATCTGTCGCGCTCGCTGGTCCACCAAGGCCAGCGCGTACGCCGCGGCGATCTCATCGCCTTGATGGGGTCGACCGGCCGCTCGACCGGCAGCCATCTTCATTATGAAGTGCGGCTCAACGGCAACGCGGTCAATCCCGTCGCCTTCCTGCAGCCCAACGATTATCTGCTGGCGCTCCAGCGCCGGACGATGAATCCGACCCAGGTCGCGATGGGCGGACCCGCCGGCGGCGCCAAATAAGCCGCACCGCCTCTGATTGAGCATCGCCCGCCAGCGAAAGCCGGCGGGCTTTTTTGCGGATCGACGACCGCGGGCGCCGTTCCAGAATGGTGCTTCGTCCCTAAAGTGATTTCGAGCCAGATGGAATGAGCTGGCCGCCGTGCCCCCGGCACGGCTGCCGATTGCCCGGGGCAATCGGCACCTGCTCATTCTGGCGGCTCGGAATGCGCCGGGTCCGAAGCTGGCGGGGCCAGCTTCGGACCCAAGCACGGCAATCGAAGAACTTTCTAGCCTCGTTCCGATTCAATCTGAACCGGAATGAGGCTAGCGGTTGCGCTTCTTGCGATGGTGCTCGAGATCGAGCACCATGTTCGCCTCCCCCTCGGGGAGAAGGCCGAGCCGGCGCGCGACGTCCTGATAGGCCTCGGCCTCGCCGCCGAGGTCGCGGCGGAACCGGTCCTTGTCGAGCTTCTCGTTGGTTGCCATGTCCCACAGCCGGCAGCCGTCGGGGCTGATCTCGTCGGCCAGGATGATGCGGCTGAAATCATTCTCCCAAATGCGGCCGAATTCGAGCTTGAAGTCGACCAGCCGGATGCCAATGCCGGCGAACAGCCCGGCCATGAAGTCGTTGATGCGGACCGCCATGTCGGCGATGTCGTTCATCTCCTCCTGGCTGGCCCAGCCGAAGCAGGCGATATGCTCGTCGGCGACCATCGGATCGCCGAGCGCGTCGTCCTTGTAATAATATTCGATGATCGTGCGCGGCAGCTGGGTTCCCTCTTCGATGCCCAGCCGCGTCGAGAGCGAGCCCGCCGCCACGTTGCGCACCACCACCTCGATCGGCACGATCTCGACCTGACGGATCAGCTGCTCGCGCATATTGAGCCGCCGGATGAAGTGGGTGGGAATGCCGATCTGCGCCAGCAGCGTGAAGATATGCTCCGAAATGCGGTTGTTGAGCACGCCCTTGCCGGAGATGGTGCCCTTCTTCTGCGCGTTGAACGCGGTCGCGTCGTCCTTGAAATATTGAATCAGGGTGCCGGGTTCCGGACCCTCGTACAGAATCTTGGCCTTGCCTTCGTAGATCTGGCGACGGCGGGACATGGCGGCTCCCCGAATGGGCGGTGCTGGACTCTATCCCGGCTTGATCGCTCCGGAATAGAGTCGAGTTCCCCCTGTTACCGTGATTTCCGAGTCATCAGATGACATCTGACCGGAAACCACCCTGGCTTCAAAAAAACAACGCCCCGGAATCGCGCTCGCGGCGCGGCCGAGGCTGATCGTCAAAAAACTATAGTGGAAGCGTGCCCAAGGTGCAATCGGGCGCAAGCGATGGCAGCCGACGGGGACCGGTGGGGAAGGCGGCCGGCACAAGCTGCTCGCATCGCTGCCGGGCGCTTGCTATCGCACCCTCATGTCCACGTCTCCCGATGAATTCGATCAGATCGTCGACGCGCCGTTCGACGACGCGCTGTCGCAGCGCTACCTCGTCTATGCCTTGTCGACGATCACCGCGCGCTCGCTTCCGGACGTGCGCGACGGGCTCAAGCCGGTGCATCGGCGGCTGCTCTGGGCGATGCGGCTGCTCAAGCTCGATCCCGGCTCGGCCTATAAGAAATGCGCGCGCGTCGTCGGCGACACGATCGGCAAATATCACCCGCACGGCGACCAATCGGTCTATGACGCCATGGTCCGTCTCGCGCAGGATTTCTCGCTGCGCTATCCGCTCGTCGACGGGCAGGGCAATTTCGGCAACATCGATGGCGATAACGCCGCCGCCTACCGGTATACCGAGGCGCGGCTCACCCCGGCCGCGATCGAACTCATGGCCGGGCTCGACGAAGGCAGCGTCGACTATCGTCCCACCTATAATGGTGAGGAGGAGGAGCCCGAGGTCTTTCCCGGGCTGTTCCCCAATCTGCTCGCCAATGGCGCCAGCGGAATCGCCGTCGGCATGGCGACCTCGATCCCGCCGCACAATGCCGCCGAGATCATCGACGCGGCGATCCATCTGATCGACAATCCACGCGCCGATCCGAGCGCATTGCTCGATTTCGTGGCGGGTCCCGATTTTCCGACCGGCGGCGTGATCGTCGACGGTGCCGAAACGATCGCCGCGGCCTATGCGACCGGCCGCGGCGCGTTCCGGGTGAGGGCCAAATGGACCACCGAGGACCAGGGCCGGGGAACCTGGCAGGCGGTGATCACCGAGATTCCGTTCCAGGTGCAGAAATCGAAGCTGATCGAGCAGCTGGCGTTGCTGATCGCCGACAAGAAGCTGCCGATCCTCGACGATGTCCGCGACGAATCCGACGAGGCGATCCGGATCGTGCTGGAGCCGCGCAGCCGTTCGGTCGATCCGCAACTGCTAATGGACAGTCTGTTCCGGCTGACCGATCTCGAAGTGCGCGTGTCCTTGAACCTCAACGTTCTCGACGCGAAGCGGACGCCGCGCGTGATGAGTCTCAAGGAGGCGATCGCCGCCTGGGTCGAATTCCAGATCGAGGTGCTGGTCAATCGCGCGCGCCATCGGCTCGGCAAGATCGACGACCGGCTGGAGTTGCTTCAGGGCTATCTGGTCGCGTTCCTGAACCTCGACCGGGTCATTCAGATCATTCGCGAGGAGGACGAGCCCAAGCTCGTCATGATGGCCGAATTCTCGCTCTCCGACCGCCAGGCCGAGGCGATCCTCAACATGCGGCTGCGCTCGCTGCGCAAGCTCGAGGAAATGGAGCTGCGCAAGGAACGCGAGGCGCTCGAGGCGGAGCGTGGCGAGCTTGCCAAGCTGATCGAATCGCCGGCGCGCCAGCGGACCCGACTCAAGAAGGATCTCGCGGCGCTTCGCCAGCGCTATGGACCCGAGACGCCGCTTGGCCGCCGCCGCACGGTGATCGAGGAAGCCGGTCCGCTGCGCGAGATCCCGCTCGAGGCGATGATCGAGCGCGAACCGATCACCGTCATCATGTCGAAGCGCGGCTGGATTCGGGCGCTGCGCGGCCATGTCGATCTCGACCAGCCCGAGACGATGAAGTTCAAGGAGGGCGACGGCCCGGCCTTCGCCTTCCACGCCCAGACCACCGACAAGCTGCTGCTCGCGGCGCCCGACGGCCGCTTCTACACGCTCGCCGCGGACAAATTGCCCGGCGGCCGCGGTTTCGGCGAGCCGGTGCGGCTGATGGTCGACGTCGAAGGCGAGGGGGCGATCGTCGCGCTGATGCCGGCGGTCAGCGGCGCGAAGCTGCTGCTCGCCTCGTCCGATGGCCGCGGCTTCGTGACCGCGGCCGCCGGCGCGATCGCCGAGACGCGCAAGGGCAAGCAGATCGTCAATCTGCGTCACGGCGCGCGGCTGGCCGTGGCGCGGCAGATCGGCGCCAGCGACGATTATGTGGCGGTCGTCGGCGAGAACCGGAAAATGGTCGTCTTTCCGCTTGCCGAGCTGCCCGAAATGGGGCGCGGGCAGGGCGTGACGCTGCAGCGATATCGCGACGGCGGGCTATCCGACGCAACCACCTTCGACTTCGCCACCGGACTGAGCTGGGAGATGGGCGGCGAGGCGGGCCGCACCCGCACCGAGAGCGACCTCACGCCATGGCGCACGGCGCGCGGCGCGGCCGGACGCATGCCGCCGGTAGGTTTCCCTCGCGACAATCGCTTCAACTGAAGCGGGCCCGCTTACCGGCCGTCGCGGAGCCGCTGTTCGACGAGGCGGCGCGCCATTTGCCGCACGGCCTGACGATCCTGCGAAAAGCCGGCCGACGCCCATTGCCTTTCCAGCGCCTGCAACGCCGCGGATACCGCCGGACCCGCCTCGAGGCCCATGGCGATCAGATCGCCCCCCGTCACGGGCAGCCGCGGCCGGGTCCATGCGTCGAGCGAACGCATCTGTTCGGCGCGCCGCTCGTCCGGCCCTGCGAGCAGCAGCCTATCCCGGGCGGACTCGGCGCCGATGGCATAAGCCAGGATTCGGGCGTCATCGGGCGGCCGGTCGGTCCGATCCGCCGCAGCGATCAGCCGCTGCGCCGATTTCTTGGAGAGCCGCAGGCGTGCGGCGACGCTCGCGGCGAGCGTCCGGTCGGCCGGGAGCAGCGCGGCCAGGTGCCGCAGCGCGTCGGGAGGGGCGCCCAGCGCTTGCTCGATGGCGACCAGGGCGCCGAGCCTTTCGACCCCGTCCGGGCCGATCTCGGGAAGCACCGGGCGCAAGATGCCGTGCTCGACCATCGACGCGACCGCCGCCGTCGGGCTTGCCAAGGCGAGCAGCTTCAGCAGCTCGTCGGCGATTCGTTCACGCGACAGCGCCATCAGATCGTTGGCGCGCGCGGTGCAGGCCGCCATGGCGCCGGCGTCGGGCTCGCCGCGCCCGAATCGGGCGTGGAACCGGAAGAAACGCAGGATGCGCAAATGATCCTCGGCGATGCGGCGAAGCGGATCGCCGATGAACGCCACCCGGCCGGCCGTCAGGTCGGCAAGGCCGCCGAAATAATCGAACAGCGCGCGGCTCAGCGGATCCGCCGACAAGGCGTTGATGGTGAAGTCGCGGCGCGCCGCATCCTCCTGCCAGTCGCTGGTGAAGGCGACGGTCGCATGCCGCCCGTCGGTCGACAGGTCGCGGCGCAAGGTGGTGACCTCGATCGGCGCACCCGCGACCACTGCCGTCACGGTGCCGTGCGCGAGGCCCGTCGGCACCGCCTTGATGCCGGCGCGCTTCAGGCGGGTCATGACCTCTTCGGGCTCCAGCCGAGTCGCAAGATCGACGTCGCTCACCGGCAGCGCGATCAGCGCGTCGCGCACGCAGCCGCCGACGTAGCGAGTCGCGCCGCCGGCCGCGTCGAGCGCGGCGAGCAGCCGCGTCATGCCCGAGCCATGCTGCCACGGGGCATCGGGCAGCATCAGACGAGGCCCGCCAGCCGGTGAGCGAGATTGACGATCATCGCCGCTGTCGCTCCCCAGATGCGCTGATCCTCCCAATAGATCTCATAATAATGGTGCAGCCGTCCCTGCCAATGGATCGATTTGAATTGGCGGTTGCCGGGTTCGAGCAGATAGCGAAGCGGCGCTTCGAACACCGCCGCCACTTCGTCGGGCTGCAGCGTCAGAGAGAGCGGCGGCGGAACGACTCCCAGCACGGGCGTAACATCGAAGCCCGTGACGGTGCGGTAGCGGTCGGCGACGCCGACGATTTGGACATCGGCCGCGCGCAGGCCGATCTCCTCCTCGGCCTCGCGAAGCGCGGCTGCGACGGGGCCCGAATCGTCCGCGTCGATGCGGCCGCCGGGAAAGGCGATCTGGCCGGCATGGCGGCGCATCGTGTCGGCGCGGACGGTCAGGATCACGCCTGGCTCGGGCCGGTCGACGATGGCGACGAGCACCGCCGCGGGAGTCCCCAGACCGTCGTCGGGCCCAGCATATTCGATCGCGTCCGCCAGCAATGGCGGCGGCGATCCATTGCTGCGGGTCAATGCGTCGCGAAGCCTGGCAGCCAGCGTCATGAGGCGCCGTCCAGGCGAAAGAAGCAGCCGTCGCTCCAGAGCCCGGGGGGATCGGACTCTTCGGCCAGCGCCAGCGCCGCCAGCTCGTAATAGACCGGACGGGCGATCAGCGCCTCCAGCCCCTTGCGCACGCGCAGGGTGGGATGGGGATCGCCCTTCTCGTCGGCGATTCGGATGGGATGGTCGGCGCCCGCGATCACCGGGTCGCCGGTGTTGAGCCGGAATGCCAGTTGGCGATCGCGGCCGTCGCCTTCCGACCTGAGCTCGATCGCCACGAACGGCGCATCTTCCACCTCGACGTCGAGCATTTCGGCCGGAGTCACCAGCACGAAACGGCCGTCAGGCTCGCGGCGCAGGATGCGCGAGAACAGCCGCACCATTTCCGGCCTTCGGATCGGGCTCCCCTGATGGATCCATTGGCCGTCGCGCGCGATCCTGATCCCGCTGTGGCCGCAATGCCGCGGGTGCCAGCGCTCGACCGGCGGCAGCTTCTGGTCGCCGGCAAGCCGCGCCAGCTCGGCGAGCGAAATTCCGGTCAGTTCGGGAAGCGGCTTGGGATAAGGCATTTGCAGGACCTAGGCGATCGGCCGTTGCTGCGCAAAGCCGGCCTTCGACCTTCCCCTGGACCTTCACTGCCATTGCAGCGCATCATTTTGGACTTTAACGCCTCCGTATGGCGAGCGAATTCGACGGTCCGCGGACGGCGATCGTCACCGGCGGCGCGCGGCGCATCGGTGAAGCGATCTGCCGCGCCCTCGCGCGCCAGGGCTGGCATCTGTTGATTCATTGCCAGAACTCCCGCGACGATGCCGAAGCACTCGCCGCCACGCTCGGCAACAGCAAGGTCGTTGCCGCCGAGCTGGCCGATCCTGCCGCCTGCGAGACGATTGTCGCGGCTTTGGACGGAATGCCGCCGCCGCGCCTGCTGGTCAACAACGCCTCGCGTTTCGTCTACGACCGGGCGGAGGATTTCACGATTGCCGAGTGGGATGCCCATCACGCGATCAATCTGCGCGCGCCGGCATTTCTGTCGCAGGCGTTCGCCGCGCGCGTCGGCGATGCCGGCGGCCTGATCGTCAACCTGCTTGACGCCAAGCTGTCGCAGCCCAACCCGGACTTTTTCAGCTACACCATCTCGAAAATGGGCTTCGCCGCATTGACCGAGCTGATGGCCCGCGCCTACGGCTCGCGGCGCATCAGGGTTTGCGGCATCGCCCCGTCGGTCACCTTGCTTTCGGGACGCCAGAATCTGGACAATTTCGACGCCGTGCACCGGTTGAATCTTCTCGGTCGGGGCGTGTCGGTGGAGGATATCGTGCGGGCATTGGAGTTCATCGTCGCGACGCCGACCCTGACCGGCGAGACGATCGTCATCGATGCCGGCCAGCGGTTTCTCGGCCTTGCCCGCGACGTGCAGTTTCTGGAGCATGAGACATGAACTTTGCCGCCAAGCTGGACGGGCTCGTTCCGGAAAGCCTTGCGCCGCGAACGCGCAAGATCGTGATGGAGGATTATTGCGTCGCCGCCGATATCGGCTTCCACGAATATGAGGTCGGTCATCCCCAGCGATTGCTGATCACGGTCGAGGTGTGGCTGGACGAAGCCTCGTTCGTCGAGAACGACGAAAGCGACGACGCCTGGAACTATGATTTCCTGCGACTCGAGATCGCCGCGCTGGTTGCCGGCCGCCGCTTCAACCTTCAGGAGACGCTCGCCCGCGGCATCTACGATCTGGTCGCGGCGCGGCGCGGCGTGCAGGCGCTGCGCGTTACGACTCGCAAGCCCGATATCTATCCCGATTGCGCTGGAGTGGGGGTCGAGCTGGCTTCGTTCTGACGCCCGTCCTCACTGCCTCCGGTTGCGCACGCAATTGCCGAGTCCCTGCATCATCACTGCGTAATCGGCCCGGATGGCGGCGGCCGACGTTTCGTCGGCATCGGCATAGCTCTGGCTTGGCAGGCTTGGCGGCAAGGTACAGGCGAGACGGTACCAGAGCAGGCTGTCGGGCGCCGGCGGCGCCGCGGCTTCGTCGACGATCTCGCCCAGCGCGACCGCCCAGCGCGGTGCCTGGCCGGGACGACGCAGCACGCTCACCGAGATCGGCTGGCCGTCGGAGGTGAGCAGGAACAATTGGGTTTCGCTTTCGCCGGGAAGCGAGCCCGGCGAATAGAAGGCCTTGCCCACCCCGGTGACGCGCGGCGGCGCGCCTGGCGCCGCGGCTTCCTTGAGCAAGGTGCGTATCCGCTCGCCGACTTCGGGAGACCAGGGAATGTGGGCGTCGCGGTTGACCAGCCGAAGCGTGCCCGGGCGACCGGCGACCGGCGCGGCGAGCACCAGATATTCGGACTTGGACCTGAACTTGGGTGTGCCGTCAGCCGCGTTGGGCAGATCGGCGAGATAATTCACCAGCGCGGGTAGCGGCGTGCCGCTGCGAATCAGCGAGACCACCTCAGCCTCGATATAATAGCGGGTGGTTCCAGGTGGAACGCCCGCGGCCTGGTCGCCTTTCAGGGCCGTCGCCTGCTTGATTCGAACCTGCGCCGCCACCGACGCGGGCAGCGCCAGATCGGCAAGATCGGCATAGGTGAAGGTGATTCGCGGCGATGCGGCCGGTTGGGGGGCCGCCGCCACGGCCGCCGCCGCCAAGGGGACCAAGGCAACCATCATCATACGCACCAACATGATCTCTCCATCTTTTCCATAGCGAACGGTTGACTCTCCGTTTTCCATACGCTTAGCGGACTGAACACGCGCTGTCCTGCACGCGTCAGGCAATCCCTGCAGACTCGAGGATTGCCTACTGGCGTTTGTGCGGATAGAGCCTCATGCCCTATCCATGATATAATGAGACATGGATGGACCCGTTAACGATCGGCTGCGTTGTGCGGCAGTCGTTCCCGGCTGCAATATTCGAGAGGGAGCCACGCTGGTTAATGTCATACGTTGATCAAAGAATGGGCGCCGGCCGGATCACTTCGATCGTTATCGTGGCGATCCTGCACGCCCTTCTCGGTTACGCGCTCGTCACCGGAATGGCGTATAAGGTGATCAAGAAGGCCGCCGAGGATCTCAAGACATTCGATGTCAACGAGGAGCCGCCCCCTCCCCCGGAGGCGCCGCCCCCCGAAAAAATCCCGGAGGTTCAGCCTCCGCCGGTCGTTGCCCCGCCGCCGATCGTCCGTGTGGCCCCCATCACACCGACGCCCGTGATGGCGCCGCCAGCTCCGATTCACGTGGAGGCGCCGCCGGCGCCGCCGCCGCCGCCGAAGATCGAGCCGGCGCGGGCCAAGGCCAATCTGGCTTCGTACGTGTCGAACGACGATTATCCCGATGCCGCGTTGCGCAACGAGGAGCAGGGCGTCACCGCCTTCCGCCTCGAGGTCGGACCCGACGGCCGCGTCACGAGTTGTACGGTCACATCCTCGAGCGGATCGAGCACTTTGGACAATGCGACGTGCAGGATCATGAAGTCCCGGGCCCGGTTCACCCCCGCTACCGACAGCAGCGGCAGGAAGGTGAGCGACAGCACGAGCAGTCGAATCAGATGGGTTTTGCCGCCTCAATGACGTCACGCCCGTTCATCCATTACGCATAGGTATGAGAGGAAAGTTCGAATCATGATCACAGCACCAGCACCGGGTGCCAGCACCCAGAATCCCTACGGCCTCATTCCCGCGCTTCAACAGGGCGGCCTGCTCACCTGGGGGGTTTTCCTCCTCCTGGTGGTGATGTCGGTTGCCTCCTGGTATATCCTTTTCACCAAGCTGTTCGAGCAGCAGAAGATATTCAACCAGGGCAGGCGCGCACGGCAGACTTTCTGGCAATCCGCAAGCCTCAGGGAAGGCTCGGCCAAGCTCGAGAAGAACAGCGCCTATCGGCAATTGGTCGACGACGCGATCACTGCCCAAGAGCAGCATGGCAAGCTGACCGATCCGGTCGAGCAGCATGACTGGATGCTGGGTTCGCTCGCCCGCAGCCAGGGCGCGATCGCTTCGCGGCTCAGCACCGGCCTCGCCGTGCTCGCGACGGTCGGCTCGACCTCGCCGTTCGTTGGTCTGTTCGGCACCGTCGTCGGCATCATCAACGCGCTGATCAAGATCGGCGCCGCCGGTCAGGCCTCGATCGACGTCGTCGCCGGCCCGGTCGGCGAAGCGTTGATCATGACCGCGCTCGGCCTGGTCGTCGCGGTTCCGGCCGTGATGGCCTACAATTGGCTGATGCGCCGCAATAAGGCGGTGCTGGAAGAGCTCGCCAAATTTTCCAACGACCTGCACGGCTATATCGTGTCGGGCGGCGCAGTGAAGCCGACCGCCGGCGTTGCGCGTGCTCCGTCGGGAACCACCGCTAGCGGCACGGCCGCGGGAATGACCAACCCGGGTCCCAAGAAGGCTTGATCGCATTCCCGGGCGCCGGCGGTCGCCGTCGCCCGGGGTCGCAAGCGCGAGGCTGCTGACGCAATAGATAGGAAATGCACTTATGGCGATGAGTCTGGCCCCCGGCGATGGCGGTGAAGAAACCCCCATGTCCGACATCAACACGACGCCGCTCGTCGACGTCATGCTGGTGATGCTCATCATCTTCCTCATCACCGTTCCGGTCGTGATTCAATCGGTGCCGGTGAAGCTTCCCAAGGTTCGCTATCAGGCGACGACGACAAAGCCCGAGAATGTCTCGCTGACGGTGCGCGGCGGCGCGGGTGGTCAGTGCGAAGTCTATTGGAACTTGAAGCGGGTGAATTCGACCGAGCTCCTCGACATGGCGGTGAAGAAGCTGGAGGCGCAGATCAAGGCGGTCGGCGGGGTCCAGAACATCACCGAGGAGAATATGCCCGAAGCGCATATCCGCGGCGACGTCAGCACCCCGTTCCGGTGCATCGGCGGCGCCATGTTCACGATGCAGCGCGCCGGTTTCCAGCGTGTCGGCTTCATTTCGGAGCCTGATCCCACCGGCACGACCACGCGTCTTTGACGCACAACTTTCAGGAGTAGGGTAACATGGCGATATCAAGCGGCGGCAGCGCCGATCATGACGAGCCCATGCTGGATATCAATACGACGCCGTTGATCGACGTCATGCTGGTGATGCTCATCATGCTGATCATCACCATCCCGATCCAGACGCATGCGGTGAAGCTCGATCTGCCGACGAACCAGAACAACCAACCGCCGCCGCCGGTCGAACCGGTCAAGAACAAGGTGGTCATCACCCGCGCCAACCAGATTTTGTGGAACGGCGTTCCCGTCGATCTGGTGACATTGCGCCAATATCTCGATCTCACGACGACGATGAACCCGGTGCCCGAGCTGCACCTGCAGCCCGAGCCGAGCGCCCGCTATGAACTGGTCGACGAGGTTCTCGCGGTCACCAAGCGCGCCAACATCAGCGCCATGGGCTTCGTCGGCAACGAGGCCTACGCCACCTTCTGACAAAGTTGGTCTTCGAACCGATCGGGCGGCCTTTGGCCGCCCTTTTTTTGCCTGGCGCCATCCGCTCCGAGCCGCGCCTTCCGACGAAGATCAGGCCGCAAGGCCCTCGAACTGGAGCCGGGCGAGCTTGGCGTATAGCCCGTCGCGCGCGTTGAGGCTGTCGTGGCTTCCTTCCTCGACGATCCTGCCGTGATCGAGCACGACGATCCGATCGGCCGCGCGCACGGTGGCGAGGCGATGCGCGATGACGATGGTGGTGCGGCCCTTCATCAACGTTTCGAGCGATGCCTGGACGAGCCGCTCCGATTCGGCGTCGAGCGCCGAAGTCGCCTCATCGAGCAACAGCAGCGGAGCATCGCGAAGCAAGGCGCGGGCGATGGCAATCCGCTGGCGCTGACCGCCGGATAGGCGCGCGCCGCTCTCGCCGAGGAATGTGTCGAGTCCGTCGGGCAGCCTGCGCAGGAATTCGGCTGCGTTGGCCGCCTCGGCCGCTTCCCACAAGGCTTCGTCGCCGGCGTCCCAGCGCCCGTAGCGCAAATTGTCGCGCGCGCTGGCGGCGAAGATGACGGTTTCCTGCGGGACGGTGGCGATGTGCGCCCGCACCTCTCGCGGATCGGCCTGGCGCAGGTCGACGCCGTCGACCCTGACGACGCCGGAATCGGGATCGTAGAAGCGCAGGACCAGCTGGAACAAGGTGGTCTTGCCCGCACCTGAAGGCCCGACCAGCGCAAGCCTTTCGCCTTCGCGGACCGCGAGACTGAACCGGTCGAGAGCGCTCACCTCGCGCCGCGTCGGATAATGGAACGTCACGTCCTCGAAGCTCACCGCGCCGCGCGCCGGCGAGGGCAGCGCGACCGCATTGGGCGGGGCCTTGATCTCCGGCTCCTCGGCGAGCAGCTCGGCCAGCCGTCCGGCAGCTCCGGCGCCGCGCAGCAATTCGCCCCAGACTTCGGTCAACGCTCCAAACGCACCCGCGACGATTCCGGCGGTGAGCACGAACGCGGCCACCGTTCCGCCCGAAATCCGCCCCATCGCGACGTCGAGCGCCGCCTGCCAGACGAGCAGCGTGATGCCGCCGAACAGCAGTCCGATCACCGATGCGGTCATGACCGCGCGGATCAGAATGCGCCGCCGTGCGGTCGCGAAGGCCGTTTCGACCGTCTCGCCGAAGCGGGCGCTTTCGCGCGGCTCCTGTCCGAACGCCTGCACGATCTTCATCGCCCCCAGCGTCTCGGCGACGGTTGCGCCGATATCGGCAATGCGATCCTGGCTGGCGCGCGAAATGTTCCTTACGCGCCTGCCAAGCACCGCGATCGGAAGCACGATGATCGGTATGCCGGCAAGAATCGCTCCGGTGAGGAGCGGCGCCAGCGTGAACAGGTAGATGATGCCGCCGATACCGGTCAGCAGGTTGCGCAGCGCGACCGAGACCGTGGTGCCGACGACGATCTCGACGACCGCGGTGTCGGAGGTGAGCCGCGATGCGATCTCCGAGGGCCGGTTTTCCTCGAAGAATCGCGGTTCCAGCCGAAGCAGATTATCCTGGACCTCCTTGCGCAGATCGGCAACGACCCGCTCGCCAAGCCAGGAGACGAAGAAGAAGCGGGTCGCGCTGGCCAGCGCCAGCACGATGACGATCAAGAGCAGCTTCTCGAAATGGGTCGAGATGTTGCCGCCATGCGCGGCAAAGCCCTTGTCGATGACTTCGCGAAAGCTCGCCGGAATCCACAAGGTCGCCCCCGCAGCGACCAGCAACGCGATCAGCGCCGCAACGATCTGCGCGGGATAGGCCACCGCACGGCGCCAGATCATTCTCAGATTGCCGAGCTTCTTCGGCGGCGGTGCTTCGGCATTCGTGTCGGCCATGCGCGAGGAGGTAGCAGCCGCTGCCGAGCGGCTCAATGGCTGCTGAACGGGCGAAGGCCGGGCCGATCGGCGCCAGAGGTCAAATTCTCTGGCTTATCGCGGAGGAATGGCGCTATTGCGGTGCAACAATGAGTGGAGGTTCAATGCTCTACGACGCCTATGAGATGCAGCGTTCGCTCCTCGCCGGGGTGAGCACGCTCGCCAATATCGGCGCCGGATGGATGCAGAACCCCGCCAATCCGCTGTCCTACAGCAGCATGGGGCCGATCGTCTCCTCGGCGCTGGATGTCTTCGCCCACGCATCGGCCCCCCGCGGCAAGCCCGAATTCGGCCTCGCCACGACGATGGTCGACGGCAAGGAAGTCGTGGTGCGCGAGGAGGTGGTGCTGGCCAAGCCCTTCGGCCAGCTCAAGCATTTTCGGCGCGAAGGCATCGAGGGATCGCCGCGGCTCCTGATCGTCGCGCCCATGTCGGGCCATTTCGCGACGCTGCTTCGCGGCACCGTCGAGCGGCTTCTGCCGAAATGCGATGTGTTCATCACCGATTGGGCGGACGCCAAGCTGGTGTCGTTGACCCAGGGCGGCTTCGACCTCGACGATTATATCGATTATGTGATCGAATTC
>DATFHP010000032.1:0-46991 GCA_035248285.1 Allosphingosinicella sp.
GCGCCGCAGCGTCATCAGCAGGGCGGCGCGGCGGCAGTGCGCTTCGGCTCCCGGCAATCGCGCGCCGACGTCGGCGAACAGGGCGAGCGCCTGTTCGTTCTCGCCGCATTCCTGCAGGGCGCGCGCCAGCAGCAGCCGGGCGCGGTCGTTCTCGCTCGCCGATCCGGACTCGGCAGCGTTTCGAGATGCTGGCGCGCCGCGGCAGCATCGCCGGCCTCCAGCTCGGCGCGCGCGAGCTTGAGCTGGGTCGCACGGTCGGCGGCGGGAGACTTGGCCATGGCGGCGCGATAATGGCCGATCGCGTGCTTGTGCGATCCGGCTTCGACCAGCGCGTCGCCGAGCGCGATCTGGTTCGCCGCCGTGTCGGCAAGATCGAGCGCA
Source organism: Allosphingosinicella sp. (assembly GCA_035248285.1). Lineage (GTDB taxonomy): Bacteria > Pseudomonadota > Alphaproteobacteria > Sphingomonadales > Sphingomonadaceae > Allosphingosinicella. Next base: position 382 of record DATFHP010000032.1, read on the forward strand.
TCCCTGGCGGCGCGCAGCTCCCGTTCGGGATCGAGCTTGCGGACCGCGGCTGCCTTGGCGCTGCGCACGTGGCGGCTGCCGGCGTAAGCGGGAAATATCTCGAACGCCGCATAAGCCAGGCAGCCCGGCAGCGACAGGAAGATGATCACCATCAGCCAGATGTTGTTGCGGCTGTTGCGTGCGCAATGGACGGCGCACAGCAGCTGGATGACGATCGACAAGCCGATCACTGGCATAGGCAAGTCCCCCCGTCGCTTCCCTAGCGCAGAGCGCATTGCCGCCCAAGCGCGGGCCGCGACCCCGCATACACTATTGATTTGTCGGGGTTACAGCGGGGTTACCGTGCGAGCCTAGGAATGCACGTCTTTTGACGAAGTGCAGTCAATGAGTGCACTGTCACCGAATTGTCACCGAATTGGCCGCATCGGATTTATGATGTCGACGCCTTCAAAATCCTTCTCATTGTCGGTCACGACGATGCAGTTGTTGGCTTCGGCTATGGCCGCGATGATCGTATCGAGAGCAGCGCGCGGTCGGCCGCGGGCCTTGCCATCGGCCATGAGCCTGGCCCAGGTCAGACCTGCCTTCTCGTCAAACGGCAGAACACGGCCAGCAAACAACGCCTGGGGCCCTTCCGGACCGTCGAACCAGGCCTCGAGCTCGTCGCGTCGCTTCCCGCTCGGCTTTTCAAGAACGCCCCTGCGGATTTCCGCGACCGTGAGAGATGAAATATACAGATCTTGGTCGATCTGATCGGCCATCCACGCCAAAAGGGCCTCAGATGGTTGCGGCTTGGCGATATTGCTGATGATGTTCGTGTCGAGCAGGAATGCCATTAAAGTTCGACGCTGCGCCCTTCTTCCCTCGTCCGGGTGAGATCGAGATCAGCCCCGACGAGAGGCGAACGCCGAAGGGCGGCCAGAATGCCGCCCTTCCGAGGCGGCTTGCCCCCGACCGATCTGCTGACAGTGGCACGCAATTCAGAAGCTTCCGGCGTGTCTTCGGCCAATCTCCGCGCGATAGAGCGAATGAGGTCGCGATCGGCATCGCGCCCGAGGACCTCGAAACGCGCCAAGCCGCGTTCGCCAAGGCGAGACCTGTAGTTCTGAATTGCGCGCCGCTGAGCCTTGCCGATAGCCGCCTCCTGCTCTTTCCAGTAATATAGCAGGAAATGGTTGCCGGGCAAGTCCGAACCGGACGCTTTTGGCTGCGGCCGTCCACGCCGTGCGTATAGGCCGGCTCGCAGGCGCACGCGGTTCAACAGTCGTCGGCTTGCGCGTCGCCGGCTCAGCGCCTCAGCGTGAGTTGGATCGCCACCACCCGCGGCCGGTTGATCGTCCCGTTGAACGCGCGGTGGCCGATGCCGGCCCCTCCTGCCGGGTGCGGCGTCGTGAAAGTGACGAAGCGTTGATCCAACAGGTTGGTGCCTAGCAGCGCCAGTTCCCATCCCAGCTTGTCGTCGCGGATACCGATCTTTGCGTTGAGAAGCTGGCGGCTCTTCTCGAACGGCGCGTCGGGAAGCGTGACGAACTGCAGGAGCGTCTTGCTGGCAAAATCGATCGATCCGCTGGCGAAACCCTTCAGCCTTCCCGTAAGGTCATGCTCGTAGCTCGCATCCACCGTGCCGCTCCACTTGGCCAGGCGGACCAGCGGATCGCCGGCATGGCCGATCGCGGCCGTCGCGAGGGGGAAGTCGTCGAGAAACTGGCCATCCGAGTAAACCAGGCTTGCGCCGACCCTGAAGTTCGGCGCGAGCACGAAAGACGCGCCGCCTTCGAAACCGCGCGAGCGGATATTGGCATTTCCGATCACGGTCTGGATCGCCCCGTCGATCAGGGTCGCCTGCGCCGTCTGGAAGCCTTTGACGCGCGTATTGTACAAGGCGAACGTCAGATAGTTTCCGCCAAAGCGCCATTTTCCTCCGATTTCCGCGCTGTACGCGGTCTCCGGATTGAAGGGCGCGCCGCCCGGCGTGCCGGGAAATTCCTGATAGCCTCCGCTCTTGCTGCCCTTCGAATAGGAACCGTACAACAGCAGTCCCGGCGTCGCGTTGTACTGCAGGCCCACGCTGTAATCGATCGGCTTGGCGACCTTGGGCGTGTAATGGAGGAACGCTATGGTGGGATAGGCCCCGGCCAGCGCGCCCGAGGAATTGCGCAAGAAAGAGGCCTCCTTTCTCTCATGCGTGTAGCGCAAGCCCGCATCGATCTTCAGATTGTCGACGATTTCATAGTTGATCGAGCCGAAAGCGGAATATGCCTTGGTGCGCGCGTGAAAGAAGCCGTCCGCGAACCCGGTCAATGGAAAGCCGACGGTATTCGACGGAGAGCCAAGATAGGTTCGATGATAATCGTAGCTGTTATCATAATAATATAGACCGGCCAGATATTGAAACCGCTGCCCGGTCGGCGAGTTTATTCGCAGCTCCTGAGAGAAAACGCGATTCTTCTCGACATCGACCAGATTGAAAAGGTTGGCCGGCGTGAGATCATAATCGTTCGAGCGGGGAGACCGCCATTTGACGTAGGCCGTCTGGGACGTCAGCGTATGATCGCCCAGCTGCCAATGCGCGATCAGGTTGAGCCGGTCGCCCTTCTGACGGTCATATTGGTCGGGGCCCGGAACCGTGCCGCCAAGCGGATCCGACCCGTTGGTGTTCTTGCCGTCGGGCACGAGATTGGCGGGAATTCCAAGCGCGGCCATGCGCGCGGCCATGACGCCGCCGGCGTCCGCCAGAAGCTCGAGATGCTGGCCGATGACGTGCCTGTCATCATGCTGATAGATGAACAGCGCGTCGAATGCGCTCGATGGGCGCCAGGCCAGGGACAGGCGCCCGGAAAGCTCGCGATCCCGCGCCTCCTCCCGGTGCTTGTAGAGGTTGTAGCCGTAACCGTCGTCGTGCGACGCCAGGAAGGCGAACCGCGCCTGAAACTGCTGCGAAAGAGGAATGTTGATGGCGCCCTGGGCCTTGTTGCCGTCGATGCCGAAGCTGTGGCTGAGCTGAAGGTCGTAGCCGAAATCGGGCTTGGGGCGCGCGTTGACGAAGCTGACGGCGCCAAGGCTGGTGTTCTTGCCGAGCAGGGTCGACTGGGTGCCCTTGATGAATTCGATATGATCGAGGTCGTAGACCGGCATGATATAGTCGCGCAGATGCCCGAGATAGACGCCGTCGGTAAATTGGGCGACCGAGGGTTCCAGCGAGAACACGCTGGCCGTGGAGCCAAGGCCGCGGAACGTGGTCGACGGGAGACCGAACGTACCGGGCATCTGGACAAGCCCCGGAATGACGCCGTTGAGCTCCGTGGCCGTGTTCAGGTTGCGGTTGGCCCACCCCGTGTTCGACATGACCGTGATGGTTGCCGGCGTGTTGAGGACGGTTTCGTTGCGCTTGCGCGCGGTCACGACGATGTCCACCCCGCCGGTATCGGCAGCGGCGACGTCCGCGCCTTCCGAAACTGCCTCCGCCTGTCCCCGAACCGCCGGCTGAGCCGTGGGCGCGGCCGCCATGGACAGGCCGATGACGTAGCCGCTGTTCAGCTTGCGGTAGCCCACGTTGGACCCCGACAGAAGCTTGCGCAGCGCCACGTCGCTCGAAAGATTGCCGTTTACGCGGCGCGATCGCTTGCCCTCGACGACTTCCGCCTTGAACAGGACCTGCTCGCCGCTCTGCAGCGCGAAGCTTTTCAGCGCATCGGCCAATGGCGCCGATTCGACGTTGAAATTCGTCGTGGCCGCCATCGCCATTTGCGGAACAACCGCCGCCAAGCTGACGCCGGCAGCCAGGTACATCGACTTTCGCATCCTATCCCCCTGTCATCTTCTCTATCAGGGAAGAGCGAAGAGCGGCGAAACACCTCAGCGGGTGCCCAAACTTTTTATTGATGGAGCGTCACGCTGCCGTCCCGGTTGTAGCGGACCTGCGCCAGCTCGGCGGTTTGCACGGCCTCGAGAAACGTGTCGACGTCGCCGGCCTTCAATACGGCCCCGAATCTCTTGTCCCCGGTTCCGTCGGGGGCAATGTGGATGACGCGATCGCTGTAGCGGCCGATCCGATCGATGACTTCCGCAAACCGGGCGTCGGTGAAAACGAGCCTGCCCTGGCTCCAGGCCAATGCTTCGCTCGTATCGACCGGCTTCAGGAAGCGTCGCCCATCGTTCGACACGAACAGGCTGGTGCCTGCCCGCATCTCCAGCGGCGCGGCTTTGTCGCTCCGGGAATTGCGGACATCGACCTTGCCCTGAATGAGGACGACCTCAAAGCCGGCGGACGATCTGTCCACCGAGAATTCCGTGCCGACGGCCGTGACGGTGCGGCCGTCGATCGCGACCACGAAGGGGCGATTGGCGGCCTCGTGCCTGACGCGGAACAATGCCCTTCCCCGCTCGACCTCGACAAGGCGCTGGCCGCTGGCCATGGAAACCCGGACCTGCGACGCCGCGTCCAGCACCATCGACGATCCGTCCTCCAGCGCAACGGGAAGCTGCTGGCCCATCCTGGTGGCGAAGTGATATTCGTGATTCTCGGCCGGATGGGGCGCGATCCTCCCTTGATGGGTCAGGAGACCGCCGGCCAGCACGATGAGAAGCGACGCCGCGAGGGCCCAATAGGGCATTCGCCGAAACCAGGGCCGCGCCAGGCCTTCCTGGATCCCATGCAGCCGCGGGCTGGTCCGCAGCATCCCGAGATCCTGCCAGAACGCCTCGACCTCTTCGTAACGAACGGCGTTATCGTCCTTTGTGCGCCAATATTCGAAATCGGCTCTTTCGGATTCGCTCATCGTGCCCGAGCGCACGCGCGCGAACCAGGCTATCGGCTCGTCGACACGGTCGTCATCGGCCGAGCGGTCGAGCGGACGCCCGCTCATCGCGAACGTCCCGTCGCAGCGACGAGCGTCTTGAGCGCAGCCATGATATGCTTTTCGACCGCGCTGGTGGAGATTCCGAAATCCCGTGCGATCTGGGCATAATTCTTTTCGCTGAAGCGGTGCATCACGAATATGTCCCGGGTCCGCGGCGGCAATCTTTCGATGGCATCCAGGGCCAGCTGCAGAAGCTGCCGGTCGAGCGTCGTTCGTTCCGGCGACATCGCACCCTCGTCCCGATCTTCGCGATCGAAGCTCTCGGAGATCGCGTTTCGGGCCCTTGCGGACCGCGCGTGCTGGGTCAGGACATTGCGGGCAATCGTGAAGAGATAGGCTTCGACATTTTCAATCCGGTCTCCGGCCCGCCGCGCCTGCAAGTTGAGGAACACCTCGTGCACCAGGTCTTCGACATCCTCCGGGCGGACCTTGCGTCGAAAATAGCGCGTCAGCGCCGGCCGATACATGGTGAACATCGGACCGACCGGCATTTCAGCGAGCGGCTCGGTCACCTGCGGTCCGATCGAGATGCTGTTGGAGGCGTCGTCACTTGAGCCCTGCGCTTAGAGGCGGCGTACGATCGGTATGAATCGCACGCCGCTCTATAATCCTTATCGTCGCATCGTCTTTGCGGAAAACCGGTGCCCACTTTTCCGCACGATGCTCTGGCGTTCACTTTCCTAAGAGGGCGCGCATAGGAAACACCTCAACGCATAAAATCGCGAACGTCGAAAATAGGGCGGCCAGAGGTGGAGATGCAACGCCTTCGAAGCCGCGGCCGGGGATCAAGACGACGCTTCGACAGCCGGCCTGCCCTCCGACATCGCCAGGTAAAGCAGCACCCGCTTGCGGGCCGCACAAAAGAGCAGGATTGCGATCGATCCCCCCAGCGCGGCGACAAGCCCCATTCCCACGCCCAAGGCATCGGGCCCGGAACCGAATCGGTCGGACAAAGCCGCGGCAAGCGGCGGTCCCAGGCCGAGCGTGATCGTCGTGAGGCATATGGTGATGGCCGCCGTCAGGGTGGCGCGCATCCTGGGCGGCGTGAACATGTGAATGGACACCAGCACATTGCTCGCCCCGCCGACCGAAAGCATCATGCCGATGAAGGTGAAGAAGAGAAAGGCGGAGGGTGACGACTGAAGCACCGCGGCGACGCAAAAAACCAGATGCAGCACGGCGCAGACCGCACCGATCAGCACGACCCCGTCGCGCCGATAGCGTCCCACCCAGACGCCCACCAGCGGGACGACCAGGCTTCCGGTGACAAAGGCGATCAAATTGTAGAGACCGTAGGTAAGGCCGGCATCGACGATCGGCATGCCGTAGGCGCGGGACAGATAGGTCGGAGCCCAGGCAAGAAAGGCGTTCGTGCCGAGCTGAATGAAACCGGCCCCGAGAAACAGGCCGGCGTACAGCCAGCCTTGGGTCTTCACGTAGCGCAGGACGTCCCGGAAGGAAGCGGCCTCGACGTGGACGGCCGCAGCGACCCTCGCCGGCTCCCTGCCGACCGTCACGAGGATCGCGGCCAGCAGCAATCCCGGAAGGCCGGTGATGATGAAGACGGCCTGCCACACCCTGAGATCGACGAAATAGCCGTCCTTCTGGATCCAATAGACAAGACCGATCGTCGCCGATCCGATGATATAGGCCCCGGAGGCCCCCGCCATTCCGAGACCGTTGTAGACGGTGCCGCCGAAGGTTCGGCGGTTCGGCGGCAGAAGGTCTCCGATCAACGAAAATGTCGACGGCGTGAGCGCGGCCTCGCCGACGGCCAGGCCGACCCGCAGCAACACCAGCATCAGGAACGACGTCGCGAAACCCGAGAGAATGGTGCACGCCGACCAACAGACGGCAGCGACGACGATGAGCCGAACGCGATTGCCGCGATCGGCCAAACGCGCAAGCGGAAGGGTGATGGCTCCATAGAAGAGCGCAAAGGCCGATCCGAACAGGAGCCCGATCTGGACATCGGAAACGCCAAGATCCTGCTTGAGCGGCTGCACGAGCAAGCCGAGCGCGAATCGATCCAGAAACGAAACGATCGACAGCGCCGACAGAATGAGGATCATCGACCAGGCCCGACCCAGGCCGACCGTCACGCCTTGCGCCGCCGCTCCTTTCGCAATTCGCGTCATAATTTCGGCCTCGCGTTCGACTTGGGAAAGGGCGGCTGTCCGCCGGATAGGATTTTCGACCTGAATCTTCCGACTATCGGCGTGGGCCTATTGACCATCAGGATGAATGTGCAGTGCGCTGGCCGTGCCCGCTCCGACGAGGTGAAGGACGCGCCTCGGCCGTCGACCAGCCAAGGCGTCATATCCCCAGAGAGACATGAGGCGAAACACCTCATCTCTCATCGCGAATTTCCGCAATTATCGATGCGGCGTCCCCCCACGAGCAACGCAACGACTCCACGTGCAATGGTCAGGCCGGCGCGCCGGTATGTCCGGGCTCGGCGGCGGCCGGCTTGCGGGTTGCGCGCCACCATTCGAGCAGGACGAAGAGGATCGCGAGCAAGCCGACCGCCGCGGTCCAGCGGAACACGGAGGCATAGCCATATTGGTCGAGCGCCTCACCCGCCACGCCGCGCCCGAGCGAGCCGATCAGGAAGGTGAGCGACGAGAGCAACGCATATTGGACCGCCGAGAAGCGCTTGCTGACGATGCCCGAGAGATAGGCGACGAAGGCGGCGCCGGCGATGCCGGTCGAGATATTCTCGGCCGAGATGGCGAGCAGCAGCCGCACCATCCTCTCGTCGCTGCCCACCGTCATCGCGAGCCGATCGAGCCAGAGGAAATGCGCGAAGGCGTCGATGTGCGGGCCGCCTTCGGCCAGGTCGGCATAGAGGAAGTTGCCCAGGATCGGCAGCGTCGCGCCGATCAGCACGGTGGGAAAGCGCCCGATCCGCACGAACAGATAACCGCCGATGCTGATGCCCAGGATGGTCATGAAGATGCCGAAGATCTTCGAGGCGAAGGCGACCTCGTCCTTCGAATAATGGAGATAATCGAGGTAGAAGGGAAAGGCGAACGAGGTCCAGGTGTTGTAGCACAGCGCGTAGGTCAGGATCAGGCCGATCACGATCACGACGCCCCAGCCGAGCCGCGCGGACAGCTCGGCGAGCGGGGACAGCAAGGCGGTGTACAAATGATTGGCGGCGGTCCTGGCGCCCGACCGCCTCGTGTCGGGCTCGCCCTGGACGGAGCGGCCGCGGGCCTTGAGCCAGTTCATCGTCGCGGCGACGACCAGCGGCACCAGCACCGTCGCGATCACGATCCAGGGCCCGGTGTGGCTCAGGAATTGCGATGCCGAGGGCCGCACGGCGCCGGGCGGCAACGGCGCCAGCATGCTCGTCATGAAGCGCGCGATCGATACGATCGCCCAGATCCAGCTGATGCCGACGATCGCCAGCGCAATGGCGCGGGTGCGGAAATCGATCTCGCCGGGCTGGGCCAAAGATTCGTGCAACGCGCCCTTGGACGGCCGTTCGGTGTCGGGCGCCACCAGCGCGACCAATGCCGTCAGGCCGATCATCCCACCCATCAGCAGATAGACCAGGGCCCAGGACATGCGCGCGGCGAGAAACAAAGCGAAGGCGCCGCCGACGATGCTCGCGATGCGATAGCCGAACTGGTAGATGGACGACAGCAGCTCGACCGGCGTGCGTTCGTCGGCGACGTCGATGCGCCATGCATCGACGGCAATGTCCTGCGTCGCCGAACCGAGCGCGGCGATCACCGCGAAAATCGCAAACATGCCGATGTCGGCCGCGGGATCGGTGACGGCCAGCCCCACGAACGCCGCCACCATCACCGACTGGCACAGCAGGATCCAGCTCTTGCGCCTGCCGATGCGGCCGATGACGGGCAATTGCACCCGGTCGACCATCGGGGACCACAGGAATTTGAACGAATAGGCAAGGCCGATCCACGACAGCACGCCGATCGTCGCCAGGTTGATCTTGACGTCGCCAAGCCAGGCGTTGAGCGTGCCGATCAGCAGCGCGTACGGCAGGCCGGACGAAAAACCGAAGGCGAGCATCGACGCCGACTTGCGCGTCTGCAGCGCCCTGACCAGCAGCCGCCAGCCTTTGGGCCGTACGCTATCCACCCCATTCTCCTCGAACCGGACGCCTATCAAGCTAGCTACGCGGGCGGTGCGAGGATGCCTAGCCCCAACAGGCCGGGCCCGGTCAGGCTTGTCCTTGCTCGAAGAGGCTGAGCCCGGCGGGGAGCCGTTTGACCTTCTTGCCGCCGAGATGCGCATCGAGCGCGTCGAGCGCGGCGGCGAGGATCCGATCGGTATAGGGCTTGGCGAGGCAGCCGATCGCCAGCCCCTGGGCCTCGGGCGGGCAATCGCCCGATACGAGCAGCACCGGCACGCCCTTCGCCCGCGCGGCGCGCGCGACGTCGATGCCGTCGCCGGCGCCGCGCAGCGTGATGTCGGTCATCACCAGATGGACCGTCTCGGTCTCGATGATGCGGCTGGCGTCGTCGAGGCTGTCGACCGTCGCGACCACCTCATAGCCGGCCTCGACGAGGAAATGCTCGTTGTCGAACGCGATCAGCGGCTCGTCCTCGACGACGAGAATGGCTCGGATCCTTCTTTCGCGCTTGCCGAACAGCATATCAGGACCCACTCTTCAGAACTGGCTGCGTAACGAGCGAACGGCGCTTTGGTTACACCCTGGCCAGCACCGGATGATAATTAGGAATAGCGGTCGTTGGACACCCGCTGCAATGGAGGAATTTCTGACAGGGTCCATCATGAATCGCGAACCGCAGCGCATCGCCAAGCTCCTCGCCCGCGCCGGCGTCGCATCGCGCCGCGAGATCGAACGGATGATCGCCGACCGGCGCATCGCGATCGACGGCCAGCCGGTCGAAACGCCGGCAACCTTGCTGACCTCGCTCAAGGGCGTCAGCGTCGACGGCAGGCCGGTCCAGGCGGCCGCGCCGGCGCGCCTGTTCCGCTTCCACAAGCCGGCGCGGGTGCTGACCGCGGCCAGCGATGCAAAGGGCCGGCCGACGATCTACGACCGGCTGCCCAAGGGCCTGCCGCGGCTGATGCCGATCGGCCGGCTGGACTATAACACCGAAGGCCTGCTGCTGCTGACCAACGACGGCGGGCTCAAGCGCCAGCTGGAGCTTCCCGCCACCGGCGTCGAGCGCACCTATCGCGCGCGCGCATTCGGCACCGTCAGCCAGGAACAGCTCGAAGGCCTGATCCAGGGAATCGAGATCGACGGCATGCGCTACGGATCGATCGACGCCAATCTCGAGCGGCGGACGGGGCGCAACGCCTGGATCGAAATGAAGCTCAAGGAAGGCAAGAACCGCGAGGTGCGGCGCGTGCTCGAACATTTGGGGCTGGAGGTGTCGCGGCTGATCCGCATCGCCTACGGCCCGTTTCCGCTCGGCGACCTTCCGCCCGGCGGGATCGACGAAGTGCGGCCGCAGGAGCTGGCGGCGTTCCGCAAGGGCCTGGGCGCAGACTGATGCGGATCATCGCCGGACAATGGCGCGGCCGCACGCTCGCCGCCCCTGCCGGCAGCCGCACGCGTCCGACCAGCGACCGCGCCCGCGAAGGGCTGTTCTCGATGCTGACGAGCCGCTTGGGAAGCTTCGAGGGGCTGCGGGCCGCCGATCTGTTCGCGGGCAGCGGGGCGCTCGGCCTGGAAGCGCTGTCGCGCGGCGCGGCGTGCTGCCTGTTCGTCGACAATGATCGCGAGGCGGTGGCCGCTCTGAAGCGCAATGCCGCCGCCTTGGATGCGGAGGCGCGGGCCGAAATCAAGCATCAGTCGGCCGAGCACCTTGCTCCGCCCGATCGGCCGTTCGACCTCGTCTTCCTGGATCCACCTTATGAAGGCGGCCTTGCCGAGCGCGCCCTCGCGCATGTCGCCGACGCGCGATGGCTGGCTCCGGGCGCGTTGGTGTCGGTCGAGACGGGGGAGAGGCTGGTTGCGATTCCCGCCACGCTCGAGGTCGAGACCGAACGGCGCTTCGGAAAGGCGCGACTGCATTTGCTGCGGGCCCGCTTTTAGGGTGTTGAAAAACTCCGGTCCGTCACCCCCGCGCACGCGGGGGTCCAGCTTTTGTTTTCCTGTATCAACAGCTTATAGGAGCTGGATTCCCGCATGCGCGGGAATGACGCTGAAATAGGGGCTTTTCAATGACCTGCTATCGGCATTGTCTTGAAAGCTTTCGTTCCCTAACTGTTCGCCGGTGAGCGAAGCCCCTGCCCTTGCCCCCGAGCCTGGCTATCTCGCCGGCCTGAACCCGCCGCAGCGCGAGGCGGTGCTGACCACCGAAGGGCCGCTGCTGGTGCTCGCCGGCGCCGGCACCGGCAAGACCGCGGCACTCACCGCGCGGCTGGCGCATCTGATCGCGACGCGGCGCGCCTGGCCGTCCGAGATCCTCGCCGTCACCTTCACCAACAAGGCCGCGCGCGAAATGCGCGCGCGCGTCGGCCGGATCGTCGGCGAGGCGGTGGAAGGGATGCCGTGGCTCGGCACCTTCCATTCGGTCGGCGCCAAGATGCTGCGCCGCCATGCCGAGCTGGTGGGTCTCAAATCCAACTTCACGATCCTCGACACCGACGATCAATTGCGGCTGCTCAAGCAGCTGATCGGCGCCGCCGACCTCGACGAGAAGCGCTGGCCGGCGCGCCAGCTCGCCGGGCTGATCGACCAGTGGAAGAACAAGGGGCTTTCGCCCGGCCAGATCAGCGCCGCCGACAGCCAGGCCTATGCCGCCGGCCGCGGCGCGGAACTCTACGCCCGCTACCAGGAACGGCTGAAGACGCTCAACGCCTGCGATTTCGGCGACCTTTTGCTCCACATGCTGATCATCCTGCGCGGCCATCGCGACGTGCTCGAACTTTATCAGCAGCGGTTCAAATATGTGCTGGTCGACGAATATCAGGACACCAACCAGGCCCAATATCTGTGGCTTCGCCTGCTCGCGCAGCAGCGCAAGAACATCTGCTGCGTCGGCGACGACGACCAGTCGATCTATTCGTGGCGCGGCGCGGAGGTCGCCAACATCTTGCGCTTCGAGCAGGATTTCCCCGGCGCGAAGATCATCCGGCTGGAGCAGAATTATCGTTCGACGCCGCACATCCTGGCCGCCGCCTCGGGCGTGATCGCGCATAATGCGAGCCGGCTCGGCAAGACCCTGTGGACCGAACAGGGCGAAGGCGAGAAGGTCGCCGTCATCGGCGTCTGGGACGGCCCCGAGGAGGCCCGGCGCATCGGCGAGGAGATCGAGGCGATCCAGAATCGCGGTGCGCGCCTCGACGACATCGCGATATTGGTGCGCGCGCAATTCCAGACGCGCGAGCTCGAGGACCGGTTCATCGCCATCGGCCTGCCCTATCGGATCGTCGGCGGCTTCCGTTTCTACGAGCGCGCCGAAATCCGCGACGCGCTCGCCTATCTGCGCGTCGTCGCGCAGCCGGCGGACGATCTCGCGTTCGAGCGGATCGTCAATACGCCGAAGCGCGGCTTGGGCGACAAGGCGGTGGCGAAGATCCACAGCTTCGCGCGCGCCAGCGGCCTGCCGCTGCTGGCGGCGGCCGCGCAGATGCTCGACACCGACGAGCTGGCAGGACAAGCGCGCCGGGCGCTCGGCAATCTGGTCGGCGATTTCGCCCGCTGGCGCGCGCGTCTCGACGCGCTGCCGCATCCCGAGCTTGCCCGGCTGATGCTCGACGAATCGGGCTATACCGCGATGCTCCAGGCCGATCGCTCGGCGGAAAGCGCCGGACGGCTCGAAAACCTTTCCGAGCTGGCGCGGGCGATGGAGGAATATGACACGCTCAGCGCGTTCCTCGAGCATGTCAGCCTGGTGATGGAGAATGACGAAGCGCGCGATACGGAAAAGGTCACGATCATGACCATCCACGCGGCCAAGGGCCTGGAGTTCGACACCGTCTTCCTCGCCGGGTGGGAGGAAGGCGTGTTTCCCTCGCAGCGCGCGCTCGACGAAGGCGGCAACGCGAGCCTGGAGGAGGAGCGCCGCCTCGCCTATGTCGCGATCACGCGGGCGCGGCGCCACTGCTTCATCGTCCATGCCGCCAACCGCCGCATCTACGGCCAGTGGACCTCGTCGATCCCGTCGCGTTTCGTCGCCGAACTGCCCGACGCGCATACCAGCCATGAAACCAGCATGAGCGGCGGCGAATCGCTGTGGCGCGCCAATTGGAGCGAACGCGCCGATCCGTTCGCCGACGTCGGCCGCTCGCGCGGACGAGGACCAGGCTGGCAACGCGCGGTGGCCGGCGGCGCCTTCGACCGCAACGCCGCGCGCGTGCTCGAAGCGCGCGCGAGCGCGATCAGCCTCGGCAACGAGGGGCGCAGCGACATGGCGGTGGGACTGCGGGTGTTCCACAGCAAGTTCGGCTATGGAATCGTCGCCGAGATCGAGGGGAACAAGCTGGAGATCGACTTCGAGCATGCCGGCCGCAAGCGCGTGCTCGACAGCTTCGTGACGATCACCTAATCGGCGGGGGCGTTCGCCGATATGCCTCGCTCCTGATCAGTGGAAGATCAGCCAAAGCAGCAGGATGATTGGGATCGGGACGCCGATGAGCCACAACAGGATGCCTTTGCCCATGCGCACTCTCCCTCTGACAATTTCGTCTGCGCAATAACCGCCCGGCATGCGGGCAAGTTCCTCTGGCGGCCGCACGACCGAGGGGTTGCCGACCCCCCGCCGCTATGTCGCGATCCTTGCCGTCTCGGCAGGGACCGCCCTGGCCGTGATCGACGGATCGATCGTCATGGTGGCGCTGCCGACGATCGCGCGCGACCTCCATGTCGACAGCGCGTCGTCCGTACTGGTGGTGACCGTGTACCAGCTCGTGCTGGTGATGACGGTGCTGCCTTTCTCGGCGCTCGGCGACCGGCTCGGCCATCGCCGGCTGTATCAATATGGCCAGCTCCTCTTCGCCGCGGCTACGGCAATGTGCTTTTTCGCCCGAAGCCTGCCGTTCCTGCTGGTGGTACGCGCGGCGCAGGCGCTTGGCGCGGCCGCTGCCCTGAGCGTGCTCGCGGCGCTGATCCGCTCGATCTATCCGTCGCGGCATCTCGGCCGCGGACTGGGCTTCAACAGCGTGGTCATATCGAGCGGCTCGGCGCTCGCGCCGACGCTTGGTGGGCTGATCCTGGCGGTGGCACCCTGGCCATGGGTGTTCGCCGCCGCGGTTCCCTTCGCCGTGCTTTCGCTGGCGATCGGATTCGCGCTTCCCGATCCGCAGCCGCGCGACGAGCCTTTCGACGTGTTCGGGGCGGTGCTCTGCGCGGCGACCTTCGGCCTGATCATCTCGGGCCTCGAAAGCGCCGTGCACGGCGATTCACCGGTCATCTCGGCGGCGATCGCCCTCTGCGGCCTCCTCGTCGGCTACTTTTTCGTGCGCCGCGAGCTTGGCGAAACGCGTCCCATCCTGCCGGTCGACCTGCTCGCACAACCGGTGCTGGCCTTATCCTCGCTCGGCAATTTCACCGCCTTCGTCGCCTCGATGACCTTGTTGCTGACGCTGCCTTTCCGCCTCCAGCACGGCTATGGCTTCACGCCCAGCCAAGTCGGCGCGGTCATCGCGCCCTGGCCGCTCACGGTCATGTTCGTCGCACCGCTCGCGGGAACCCTCTCCGATCGCATTCCCGCCGGCCTGCTCGGCGCGATCGGCATGACGATCGCGATCCTCGGCATGGCCTGCCTCGCCTTCCTGCCGCCGGCCCCATCCTATCTCGACCTCGCCTGGCGCATGGGTCTGACCGGGGCCGGCTTCGGCATGTTCATGTCGCCCAACGCACGGCTGATCGTCGGTTCCGCGCCGGTCGAGCGCGCCGCGGCGGCGGGCGGCCTGATCTCCACCACGCGGCTGCTCGGCCAGACCGCGGGCGCGACGCTGGTGGCCGCGCTGCTCGCGCTCGGTCTCGGCAGCAACCGCGCGCCGCCGTTCGTCGCCGCGGCGCTGGCGCTGGTGGCTGGCATCTGCAGCGCGGCGAGGCTGCGGCCGTCGATCCGCAACCCGGAGGTCGCGGAAGCGATCACCGTCCAGCCCGCCTCGCAGCTCAAATAGACGGGCGTGGCTGAGGCCAGGTGCTACGCCCACCGTTCGTCCTGAGCTGGTCGAAGGACTTTCCTTCTTTCCCTGAAGAACAAGGATAGGGCTTCGACAAGCACAGCCCGAACGGTGTCGTGACGCTGGAGCCTAAAACACCGCCGCCGCGGGGCCGCCCATCATACGCTGGCGCACCAGCGGGATCGGCGGGCCGCCGTAGCTCAGGAACTGGTCGTGGAACGCCTTCCAGGCGGCGCGGCCGCCGCGCGTCGCGGTCCAATCCTCGCGCAGCTTGCGGATCATCAGCTTGCCCATCGTGTAGTTGAGATAGGCGGGATCATAGGTGCCGCGGGCCGATTGCTGGCGCGCATTGCCTTCGTCCTGGAAGCATTCGTCGCGGAACATCCGCCGGGACTGCTCCTGGGTCATGCCGCGCGCGTGGATGCCGATCGCGGACAGCAAGCGGCAGTCGCGAAGCAGCGCGTTGGACAGCTGGCCGATGTGGATCTCGGGACTGCCGTCGCCGAGCCCCGCCTCCCACATCATCTCCTCGCCATAATGCGCCCAGCCCTCGGCGAAGGCATAGCCGACGAACACGCGGCCGAAGATCGACGACGAGCGGTTGGCATGCAGGAATTGCAGGAAATGGCCCGGCATCACCTCGTGGACCGAGGTAAACAGCAGATCGGCTTTGCCGGGGACGTAATCGCGCTGCATCTGCCTCGACCAGCTGGGATCGGGCGGCGCGATATAATAGACCGAGGGGATGCCGTGCTCGTACGGCCCCGGCGGGTCGATATAGGCGAAGTTCTGGCGGTTGTAGGGCGGCGCCTCCTCGACCAGCGCCTGTTCGGTGCCGGGAATGGTGGCGAGGTCCTTGGCCAGCACGAAGGCGCGCAGCTCCGGGATCTGCCGCCGCGCCTCGGCGACCGGGCCGTCCTTGGGCTTGTTGGCGCTCATCCTGGCCATGCACTGGGCTATGGTCCGGCCGGGCGCGAACTGGTTGCAGGCCGAACGCAGGGCGTCCTGGTTGCGCTTGAGGTCCGCGCGTCCGATCGCTTCCAGCTGGTCGAGCGGCGTATCGACGCCTTCGGTCGCCAGCAGCATGCGCGAGAAACGGTCGCCGCCCAGCGCGAAATCCTGCGTGGCGCTCGCGCGTCCGCTTTCCAGCCAACCGGCGAGATCGCGCATCGCGCGCGATGCCGCGCCGGCGGCCGCGTCGAATTCGGCCTGCAGCGCCGGATCCTTGACGTCGGCGAACGCCGCCTTGGCGTCGCCGACATAATAATCGGCGAAACCCGCGAAGCCGGCCTTGCCGTAATCGATGAAGCTCAGCGGCATCGGCATTCTGAGATTGGCGCGGATCTGCGCCGCGGCCGCGGGAACGCGCCGCGCGAAGGCGATGAACGCACGCATCCGCGTCGGCGCGTCGGCATAGGGCCGGGCGATATAGACGTTGGGATCGAGGCCGTCGTTGATATAGAAAGTCGGATTGGTGTGCGGCTGGTCGGCATCCTCCATCCAGAACAGCCGCCCCTCCGCGACCTTGACCAGATAGTCGCGCTCGAAGCGCTCGTCAGGGCTGAGCGTCGCATCGTCGATGGCGCGCGCTTCGGCGATCGAGGATTTGAGGAAATCCTGCATCCGGCGCAGCCCGGCCTCGGACCAATCCGGAATCTGCCCGTCATATTCGTGGCGGCCCTGATAGACGGCGAAATAGGGGTCGAGCGCGAAATAACGTTCGAGGAACGCATCCCGGAATTGCGCGAAGCGAGGCGCGACGGGTGCGGAAGCGGGCGGCGGCGCCGAAGCCGCTTCCGGCGGCACGGGTGCGCAAGCGGCAAGCCCGGCGAGCAAGGCAATCGACAGAATGCTGCTTTTCATCATCACTCTCTCCACCAGGTTCGGCCTGCCCCCGAGTCGCCGAAGCACCCGCTTACAACGTCGCATCGCCGCCGCCAGCTCCCACACAGGGCCGACAGCCGGCCGCGCGATCACAATTGTTGCGGATAACGAGTGCTGATCCTAAGCCCCCGTGCCATGGCGCGCTCCCCCTTCTCGGTCCGCGATTTCCGCTTCTACTGGACGGCCCGGGTCGCTTCGTCGATCGGCCAGGTGGCGATGGTCGTGGTGATCGGCTGGCAGGTCTACGACATCGCCCGCCTGACGATGAGCCTCAAGGGTGCCGCGCTGCAATTGGGCATCGTCGGCGCGGTGCAGTTCGTGCCGCTGTTCGCGCTCACTTTGGTATCGGGCTGGACCGCCGACCGGCTGGATCGGCGCATGATCGCCGGCGCGACCTTCGCGCTCGAGGTCGGCTGCGCGATCGCGCTCGGCTGGCTTTCCTGGCACGGCACCAACACGCTCACGGCGCTGTTCCTGGTCGCCGCCGTGCTCGGCGTCGCACGGGCCTTTTCGGCGCCGGCGCTCAGCGCGCTCGCCCCCAATCTCGTCCCGCGTACGATCCTGCCGAAAGCGATCGCGATGAGCTCGATCGCCTGGCAGATCGGCGCCGTCGCCGGTCCGGCGCTGGGCGGCTATCTTTACGCCCTCGCGCCGGCCATGCCCTATGCCATGGCGGCCATCCTGTTCTGCCTCGCGCTGGCGTGCATGGTGATGATCCATCCCGCTGCGCGTTCGCCGATCCAAGGTTCGCAACAGCCCTGGGCGCAGATGATCGACGGCCTCAAATATGTGCGCAGGAACCGTTTGGTGCTGGGCGCGATCTCGCTCGACCTGTTCGCCGTGCTGCTGGGCGGCGCGACGGCGATGCTGCCGATCTATGCACGCGACATCCTCCAGGCCGGCCCCACGGGCCTCGGTCATTTGCGTGCCGCCCCGGCGGTCGGCGCGGCGATCATCGCCTTGTGGTTCTCGTTCAGCCCCCTCAAGCGCAATGTCGGGGTCAAGATGCTTGCCGCCGTGATCGTGTTCGGGGCCGCGACGATCGTCTTCGGCGTGTCGCGCTCGATGCCGCTCTCGTTGCTGTGCCTGGTCCTGCTGGGTGCGGCCGACATGCTTTCGGTCTATGTCCGCCACTCGTTGATCCAGCTCCATACGCCCGATGCGATGCGCGGCCGCGTCAGCGCGGTCTCGACGCTCTTCATTTCGGCGTCCAATGAGCTGGGCGAGGCCGAATCGGGCTTCCTCGCCGCCCTGATCGGCCCGGTTGCCGCGATCATCGCGGGCGGGATAGGCGCGATCGCGGTGACTTTGCTATGGGCGAGATTGTTTCCGGAGATACGGCTTGCAAGAAACTTCAATCCGCCCGATCCTGATCCCGAGTCGACAACTAGGGTAGCACCCAAGGAGACCTTGACATGAAAGCAGCGAGCATTCTCGATACGATCGGCAACACGCCGCACATCCGCATCAACCGGCTGTTCGGCGACGCCGAGGTGTGGAGCAAGTCGGAACGCGCCAACCCGGGCGGATCGATCAAGGACCGCATCGCCCTGTCGATGATCGAGGATGCCGAGCGAAGCGGTGCGCTGCGCGCGGGAGGGACGATCATCGAGCCGACCAGCGGCAACACCGGCATCGGCCTGGCCATGGTCGCGGCGGTCAAAGGCTATAAATTGGTGCTGGTCATGCCCGAGAGCATGAGCCTCGAACGCCGCCGCCTGATGCTCGCCTACGGCGCGACCTTCGACCTCACCCCCAAGGAAAAGGGCATGAAGGGCGCGATCGAGCGGGCCAAGGAGCTGATCGCGCAGACCGAAGGCTCGTGGATGCCGCAGCAGTTCGAGAACGAGGCCAATATCGAGGTGCATGCGCGCACCACCGCGCAGGAGATATTGGCCGATTTCCGCGACAGCCCGATCGACGTCATCATCACCGGCGTCGGCACCGGCGGCCATATCACCGCCTGCGGCGAGGTGCTGAAGAAGCATTGGCCAAACCTCAAGGTGTTCGCGGTCGAACCGACCCTGAGCCCGGTGATTTCGGGCGGCCAGCCGGGCCCGCACCCGATCCAGGGCATCGGTGCCGGCTTCATTCCGGCCAACCTCCACACCGATGCGATCGACGGCGTCATCCAGGTCGATCCGGCCGACGCCAAGGACTATGCCCGCCGCGCCGCGCGCGAGGAGGGCCTGCTGGTCGGAATCAGCTCGGGCGCGACGCTCGCGGCGATCGCCCAGAAGCTGAAGGAGCTGCCGGCCGGGCAGCGCATCCTCGGCTTCAACTACGATACCGGCGAGCGCTATCTGTCGGTACCGGACTTCCTGCCCGAATAATCGCCACCGACCAGGGCCTCGCGCCTCGTCCTTCGCTGCCCGGCCGGCAACGCTTGGCACGGCGGATCGTTGGCGCAGTGCAGACGGAAACGCGATCATGAAACCGATGACGGATCAGCATCTGGAGATCTTGCGCCGGCATATGGTCGAGATGATCGACATCCATTTCGACCTCGCCAGCGACGAAATCGGCAAGGAGAGGCTCGATCCCGAGGTGCGCGCCGCATTGCTCAAGGTTCCGCGCCACCTGTTCGTCCCGGCCCAGCTCGCCGTCCTCGCCTATCAGGATACGCCGCTGCCGCTCGGTTTCGACAAGACCGTCTCGCAGCCGTTCATCGCCGGCTTGATGGTCGACCTGCTCGAGGTGAAGCCCGGGGAGCGAATCCTCGAGGTCGGGACCGGGCTCGGCTATCAGGCCGCGTTGCTCGCCGAGCTCGGCGCCCGCGTCTGGAGCGTCGAGATCGTCGAGGAATTCGCCAACGAAGCCAAGCTGCGGCTGACGACCTTCGGCTATGGCGCGGTCGAGATCCGGGTCGGCGACGGCTCGCGCGGATGGGCCGAGCATGCGCCGTTCGACAAGATCCTGGTCACCGCGGCGGCCAAGGAGGTGCCGCCCGCGCTGCTCGATCAGCTCGGCCCGGACGGCAGGATCGTGCTGCCGATCGGCCCCAAGGACGAGACCCAGCAGCTCAGCATCATCGACAAGGTCGGCGCGTCCGAAGTCCATATGCGCGCGCTCATGCCCGTCCGCTTCACGCAGCTGGAGACGGTCAGCTAGCAGTGCATCCAAAGCTATAACCATCACGTCATGCCCGCGTATGCGGGCATCCAGCTTCACTCGAGAAGAGGCTGAAAAAGCTGGATTCCCGCGTACGCGGGAATGACGTTATGTCTGAACGTCAAATCCACCACGCCAGCTCCTTGCCGTTTCAGGCGGAGGCGGTGACCAGCCAGGCCGCACCGGCGAACCGGATGCCTTCGGCGGCCCGGTGACGCTCGAACAAGCGTATCAGATCGGCCTCGACCCGGCCGCGAACGGCCGGCTGTTCGGCAACCAGCGCGCCGAACGGCATCGCATCGAGCACGAAGGCGGCCGCCGCTTCGGGATCGGCGCCGGCACCGCCGATCAGCAACGGACCGCGCCAGGGCGTCATGTCCACCTGCCGGAAGCCGCTGTCGCCGAGCAAGGCGCGCAGATAATCGGGATCGGCGAGCGCGAAGGGGCCCGGTGCCGCCGGGTCCGGTTCGGGCGTCGCGACATGGTTGCCGAAGGTCGCCGTCAGCGCGACGAACCACTGATTCTCAGCCGGGGGCGCCCAGACCGCGAGGTCCATGCGTCCGCCGGCGCGCAGCATGGAACGCAGATTGGCGAAGGCGGCGCGGCGGTCTTCGAAGAACATCGATCCGAAACGCGAAAAAAGCCGGTCGAACGGTGGCGGCTCCAGCCGCGCCTTCGCCGCGTCCGCGGCGAGGAAGAAGGCATTGGACAGACCCGCCGCCTCGGCACGCCGACGACTGGCATCCGCCAGCGCCGGCGAGACGTCGATTCCCCACACTTCCCCGGTCGGGCCGACGGTACGCGCGATCTCGATCGTCGTCGCTCCGCCGCCGCAACCGATGTCGACCACGCGCTCGCCGGCGCGAAAGCCGGCATGCGCCATCAGCGCGGCGCCGATCGGCGCGATCATGGCTTCGAAACGATCGAGATGGACGAGCCAATTCTCGCCTTTCGCGCCCTCCCAATCCTCGACTCCGGCGGCGGCGTGCTGCGTTTCGGACATCTTTCTCTCCTGCATGGCCGTCGGCGCATCGGCCGCCGGACGCACCGGCCCTATTCGACGGTGACGCTCTTGGCGAGATTGCGCGGCTGATCGACATCGGTGCCCCTGGCCACCGCGACATGATAGGCCAGCAGCTGCACCGGAACGGCATAGACCAAAGGCACGATCAGCGGATGCACCTTGGGCATCGCGATGGTCGCGATGGCGCCCTCCCCGGCCTGTTCCAGCCCCTCGGCGTCGGAAATGAGCACGACCTTGCCGCCCCGCGCCTGGACCTCCTGCATGTTCGACACGGTCTTTTCGAAGGTCGGGCCCGAGGGGGCCAGCACGATCACCGGCACATCCGCGTCGATCAGCGCGATCGGGCCATGCTTCATTTCGCCCGCCGCATAACCTTCCGCGTGTATGTAGCTGATTTCCTTCAGCTTGAGCGCGCCCTCCATCGCCATGGGATAGTCGGGCCCGCGGCCGAGATAGAGCACGTCGCGCGCGCCGGCGATGACCGGCGCCATCGCCGCGATCTCGGCGTCGTGGCCCAGCGCGGCGTTGATCGCCGCCGGCGCCTCGGTCAGATGCCGGACGATCTCGCGCTCCTCCTCCTCATCGAGGCGGCCCTTGTCGCGCGCCACCTTGGCGGCCAGCGCGGCGAGCACGGCGAGCTGGCAGGTGAAGGCCTTGGTCGATGCCACGCCGATCTCCGGACCGGCATGGGTAGGAAGCAGCAGATCGGCTTCGCGGGCCATCGAACTGGTGGGGACGTTGACCACCACGGCGATCCGCTGCCCCTGGGCACGGGCATGGCGGAGCGCCGCCAAAGTGTCGGCGGTCTCGCCCGATTGCGAGATGAACAGAGAAAGCCCGCCAGGTTCGAGAACCGGGTCGCGATAGCGGAATTCGGAGGCGACATCGACCTCGACAGGCACGCGCGCAAAGCGTTCGAGCCAATATTTGGCGACCATGCCGGCATAGCTGCTGGTGCCGCAGCCGACGATGGTGATGCGCGGCACGTCGACGAAGCTGAAATCCATGTCGGGCAGCGCGACCTTCTGCTCGAGCGGCCGCAGATAGGATTGCAGCGTCTGGGCAACGACGATCGGCTGCTCGAATATCTCCTTCTGCATGAAATGGCGATGATTGCCCTTCTGGATCAGCGCGCTCGATGCCCCGGACAGGATGATCTCGCGCTCGACCGGCTGGTTGGCGCGATTGTAGATGGCGGCGCCGTCGCGGGTGATCACCGCCCAGTCGCCCTCGTCGAGATAGGAAATGCGCTGGGTGAGCGGGGCGAGCGCGAGCGCGTCCGATCCGAGAAAGGTTTCGCCCTCGCCATAGCCGATGGTCAGCGGCGCCCCCATGCGCGCGCCGATCAGCAGATCGGGATGGTCGCGAAACAGGATGGTGATGGCGAAGGCGCCCTCGAGCCGCGGCAGAACCGCCGCCACGGCGGCCTGCGGATCCAGTCCCTTTTCCAGCTCCACCGCGATCAGATGGGCGACGACTTCGGAATCGGTCTCGCTTTCGAAATGCCGGCCCAGCTTGCGCATCTCGTCGCGCAAAGGCTTGAAATTCTCGATGATTCCATTGTGGACCAGCGCCACCCCATCGACGATATGCGGATGCGCGTTGCCGACCGTGGGCGCCCCGTGGGTCGCCCAGCGCGTATGGGCGATCCCGATCGTGCCCGAAAGCGGCTGGCCGTCGAGCACGCGCACCAGATTGTCGAGCTTGCCCTCGGCGCGCCGCCGCTCGAACGCCCCGTTGACGATGGTGCAGACCCCGGCGCTGTCATAGCCGCGATATTCGAGCCGGCGCAGGCCGTCGACCAAACGTCCAGACACCTCGTGGCGCCCGATTATGCCGATGATTCCACACATTCAGTCCGTCTTTCCGTCCACTGATTTCAGAGCCTTTTTCGCGCTCATCCGCGCCCTGAAGCGTTGCGCCCAGCCCGGCTTGACCACCGGATCGCCGCGGGCGACGACCAGAGCATCCGCCGCGACATCGGCGGTCACGACCGATCCCGCGCCGATGACGGCGCCGCTGCCGATCGCGACCGGCGCCACCAGGGCGCTGTTCGAGCCCACGAACGCGCCCTCGCCTATCTTCGTAACGTATTTGAAGAAACCATCGTAATTGCAAGTGATCGTTCCGGCTCCGATATTGGCGCCGGCACCCACCTCGGCATCGCCGATATAGGAAAGATGGTTGGCCTTGGCGCCGGCGCCGAAACGCGCCTTCTTGACTTCGACGAAATTGCCGATCTTCGCCTTGGCGCCGATCTCCGCGCCGGGACGGAGCCGCGCATAGGGGCCGATCTCGGCGCCGTCGGCGACCTGGGCCCCTTCGATATGGCTGAAGGCATGGACGCGCACGCCGGCGCCGATCGCCGTGCCGGGGCCGAAGACGACATAGGGCGCGACGATCGTATCCCGGCCGATCATGGTATCATAGGCGAACCAGACGGTTTCGGGCGCGATCAAGGTGACGCCGTCGGACATGGCCTGGGCGCGCCGCCGCGCTTGCCACTCCGCCTCGAGCGCGGCAAGCTCGCCGCGGCTGTTGACCCCGGCGACTTCGGCGGCCGCGGTCTCGATCACCACCGCCCTCCTGCCGCGGGCGGCGGCGAGCATGACGATGTCGGGCAGATAATATTCCCGGGCGGCATTGTCGTTGCCGACTTCGCCGAGCAGGGCGAAGAGATCGCCGGCGCGCACCGCCATCACGCCCGAATTGCACAAGGTGCACGCGCGTTCCTCGTCGGTCGCATCCTTATATTCGACCATCTTGCGGATCGTCCCGTCCGCCTCGGCGATCACGCGGCCGTAAGCGAGCGGATCGTCGGGGCGTGAGGCCAGCACGACCATCGCGGGGCGGTCGGGCTCGTGCAGCCGCGCGAGCATGCGCTCCATGGTCGCGGCTTCGACCAGCGGCGTGTCGGCGTAGAGGATCAGGACATCGCCGTCGAAGCCGGCGAGCGGCGGCGCGGCCTGCAGGACGGCGTGGCCGGTGCCGAGCTGAGGTTCCTGGACGACGATCGTCCCGCCATAGGCGCCGACCAGGCGCTCGAGCTGGTCTCGGCCGCTGCCGACCACGACGACCAGCCGTTCCGGGCCGATCCCTGATACCGCCGCGAGCACATGCTCGAGCATCGGCCGGCCGGCAATCGGATGCAGCACCTTGTGCAGATCGGATTTCATTCGCGTTCCCTTGCCCGCGGCAAGGATGACGGCGGCAAATGGCTTCGGCGAGGTCATCTGGTTTCCCGGCTCTTCCTTGCCCCATCGCATGGAAATCTTGCCATTTCCATAGCGCTGACCCAAGGCCGCCGGTGATGTCCGATCTCAATTTCGACGTCGTCGCTTTCGATCTCGACGGCACGCTCGCCGACACCTCGCCGGATCTCGCCCGGGCGCTGAACCACGCTTTGGGCCTGCTTGGCCGACCGGCGATCGACCCGGGCTCGGTGCGGCATCTCGTCGGCCACGGCGCCAAGGCGCTGCTCCGCAGGGGGCTCGCCGCCACGGGGGACGCGTCCGAAGCGCTCGTCGAGCAGGGCTATCCGCTGTTTCTGGACTATTATTCCGCGCATATCTGCGAGGGAACCGCGCCTTACGACGGGCTCGACGAGGCGCTCGACGCGCTGAGCGCCGGAGGCGTCGCGCTCGCGCTCTGCACCAACAAGCCGGAGCGGCTGACGCACCTGCTGCTGGCGGCGCTCGGCTGGACCGGGCGCTTTCGGAGCGTGGTCGGCGGGGACACGTTGCCGGTCCGCAAGCCGGACCCGGCGACGCTGCGCGAAGCGGTGGCGCAAGCGGGCGGCGGGCGCGCCGCCTTCGTCGGCGATTCGATCACCGACGCCGATACCGCGCGTGCCGCGGGCCTGCCGCTGATCGCGGTAAGCTTCGGCTTTTCCGACCGGCCCGCGAGCGCGCTGGGCGCGACCCGGGTGATCGACCATTATCGCGAATTAGTTCCAGTACTTGCCAGTCTCTGATCGTTCGCTTTGCGCTTGGAGGTATCGAAAAAAGCTGTAGGCTGGAACGGGGCATGCAGTGGGGCGAAGCGAATCCTTCGATGAGCATAAGAGAGGTCGGATATTGGTTGCGGGGCTATGTCCAGGAACCCGGCGAGAAGCCGCGCACCCTGCTGTTCCAGCCCTCGCAACCTTTGACCGACGATGTGCCGTGCATTTCCTGCGTGATGCCGACACGCGGCCATATCTTTCCGGCCCGCTATGCGATCGAGAGCTTTCTCGCGCAGGACTATCCCAACCGCGAACTGGTGGCCGTATGCCAATCGGCGGGCAGCGAGGTCGAGGCCTTCCTCTCGCAGCTGAGCGATCCGCGCATCGTCTTCGTTCACGCCCCCGCCGCGAAGAATGTCGGCGAGATGCGCAACGTCGCCATCGCCAATGCCAAAGGCGCCCTGATCTGCACGTGGGACGACGACGATCTCTATCCATCGACCAGGCTCGGCATTCAATATCGCGCGCTCGAGCGTGCCGAGGCCAAGGCCTGCTTTCTGAGCCGCATCATCCTCTGGTCGCCGGCGGCCGCCAGGCTCGGCATATCCTCGCATCGGCCGTGGGAAAATTCGATGCTCGCGGAGCGCACGGCCGTTCCCGAATATGAGAGCCGGGTCCGGGAAGAGGATACGGTCGCGGTTCGCCACATCTTCGACAATGCGGCCGCCGTCGTCATCGATAGCCCGCAGAGCCTCTGCTACATCCGGCACGGCAAGAATGTCTCGGATCCGCGGCATTTCAGCCAGCTCTACGCGGTGGCGACAACCAAATATGAGGGCGACGACTATCTCAAGGCGGTCGCCGAGCTGGCGGCCGATATTCCGACGCACGAATTTGCGCTGCGCTTCTTCGAGGAGCTTCGCCACCGCCGGCTCAAAGAGGCACCAAAAGAAGTGCCGGTTCGCACGCACCGCGCGCGCCGGATGCCTGAGCGGCTCAGGCCCTGACCGCCTTCCTCCAAAGGTGGCGCGCCAGCATCAGCGGCGGCATGCGCAGCCAGTGCGACCGGGCATAGAAAGCGAGACGAAGGGCCGGCCGCCGTTCGCGGCCCCATCCGTCGCGCGCAACCAGGCGTTTGTGGAACAGGGCGTCCGATGCGCGCGGCGGGCCGGCGTCGCTGCCGTCGATCGGCGTTCCGTAGAGCAGGGCAGCGAGGCGAAGGCTGCGCGACACCGGCCCGCCCAGCTGATGCAACCGGGCGCGCTCGGCGAGGTCGCGCCAGAAATGCTGGCGCCGGCCGAACGCGCGCAGAAGACGATCGATATCCCAAAGATTGCGTAATCCGCCCGCCAGGTCGCCATCCGCAAACAAATGGGCGGCCGCGTGCACGATCATGTCGGCGGGCGCGAGCACCCGCAGCTCGCCTCGCAGCGCAACGCTGCGCGCGATCAGCTCGGCGGGATCCGGACGGCGGCGGGCGGTCAGCGGCAATATATTGTGATGGACGTCGATCATCCGGTCGCGCTCGCGGTGAATCAGCGGCGGCAGCTCGTGCATCCAGCGGCGGTAGTAGAGGTCGTCATAGGGATCGTCCTTGACCCATTCCCAACCGGCGCCGAGCAATGCGGCCTCGGCCCGATCGAGCGCCGCGCGCGGCACCAATATGTCGAGGTCGCCGATCGACCGGCCGGCCCCGGCGGCAAGGCCGGCGGCGGCGTAAGCGGTACCCTTGAGCAGCACGATCGGGATCGACAGCGGCGCCAGCGCGCGCCGGGCCATTTCGGCCTCCCAGAGCGCCTGGACGGCCTCGCGCTCGGCGGTGCGGATGGCGTCGGCGAAGATCGCGCGCACCTTGGCCGGCACCGCAACGGGCGACAGCCGGTCGGCCAGGCTGGCGAGCAGCGCTTCGGCACGCGCCGCGCCGATCAGCATGCCCCATCGATCGGAGTCGAGCTGCTCGGTCCAATGCGGGTCGCGCAGCGCGCGCACGAGCATCGCTCCGCCGCTGCTCATGACAGATGGTCCGCGGCCAGACGCTCGACGAGATCCAATGCCGCGCCGGTATCGGGATAGTCGATGGCGCGCGCGGGAATTTGGGTGACGAGCCCGGTCAACGCTTCGAATCCGCGTCGGCCGAGATTGACATAATTGGTCGAAGCCTGGGTCAGCCGCACCAGCGTCTCGGCCGAACCCACCGGCCGGACGGCGACGGCGAGCGCCGGTCCGTAACGGGGAAAGAGGATGAGCGCCGGACGCGCGGTTTCGCCCATCCGCGCGATCGCTTCCTCGTTGGGCCGAAGATGGCGGATACGGCCCTTGGGGGTGTCCTCGAGCAGCGGTCCGAGCCGCGACTTCGAAACCAAGGCTTCGATCAGCGCGATCGATTCGTTCTTCAGGCTGACCGCACGAGGAAAGGGATGGAGCAGGCCGGTCTCGGGATCGAGCAGCGCGAATTCATCGCCGAGCAGCCTCCAGCCGCGCTCGCCAAGCAAGGCGGCAAGCGTCGATTTGCCGGCGCCCGATTCACCGGTCATCAGAAGTGCGAGGCCGTCGCGTTCGACGCCCGATGCATGCAGCAGCAGGAAGCGGCGCTGGCCGAGCGCCATCTGCAGGTTCATGCCCATTTCGGCCGCGAGCAGTCCGTGCTTCAGCGCCAGCGGCGAAGCGTTGGGAAGCACATAGTCGCCCCGCACCGCCACGGACGGGCGCAGATGGCGCCGCCACGGCTTTTCCGCCTCCAGCCGAACGGTGAAGTCGCACGGCCGCTCGGCTGGCGGATAGCCAGCATAGAGTTTGGCAAGCGCCTTGATCGGGCGCCGCCAATGCGAGCCGACACGAAAGCCCGTCGGCCCGATCTGCAGATGGACCACGTGCCTCATTGACGGATCACCAGGCCGGCGGCCGCGAGCTCGGCGAGCCGCGCCTCGAGCGCGGCCAGCGCGTCGGGGCCGCGCTCGAGCGCATGGACCTTGCCGATGCGGGCGAGGATCGCCGCGGCGGTCGCCGGGCCTTCGGCGAGCGCCGCCAATATCTGCGGCGCCGGCGGGGCGAGAATATGGGTCATGCCCGACGGCAGGTGGAACAGGGCGGTCAGGCCATCGAGATCCACCTCGAGGAAAGCGTCGGGGGGATCCGCCGAATAACGAGGACCGGCCATGCCGGTGGAGCCTGGATCAGCGCGGCATCTGCAGCGAGGCGTAGCAGGTGAAGCCGCTCATTCCCCTCTGCAGGCGGCGGATGTAATTGGCATAGGCCTGTGCCGCCTGCGGATCGATTCCGGCCGGCGACGAACCACCGCTCAGCATCCGCTTGACTTCCTCGCCCTTGAGCGTGCGTCCCGGCGGCGCAAAGGCGCCGGCGGTGCCGGGCGCGACCAAGGTTCCATCGGGAGCGATATAGCTTCCCGCCGCATCGGGCGACGGAACCGGAATCTCGCAGTTGAGCAAAGAGCCCGCCGTTTGCGCAAGCGCGGGGCGGATGGTGATGACGGTGGAGGCAGCGACAGCACCGAGCGCCAGCATGGCACGGCGGCTCTGGCCGCCGGTCCCCTCCCGATCGTCGTCCTGCTTGCTCATCGTCGCTCCAGCGTGGCAGATCGCCCTCATAAGCCCAACGGCGTGCAAAGGCGAGATTCTCTGCCGAGACGGCGTTCCCAGTACGAGACGTTCGTTAACAATATGCGCCGGGGTGGCGCGCCCGTTCGCCGCAGGTCAATCCGCCGCCCGCAGCGCGGCAGCGCAGGGCCCGCGACCGTTCCGGCAAAAATTCCTCCCGGTCGACGTGCAACCTTTCGGAGCCGAACCGATTGAACTATAGCGGCCCGCCCTCGTTTACCATGCGCGCGCGCATGGCGGGCGTGAGGGGCCTGTTGACCGGACGTCACGCTCCGGATGGCGAGGAGATCGAGATGAAACTTTTGATATTTGCCGCCGCTCTTTCGGTGAGCGGAATTGCATTGGCACAGGACACCACCGCGCCGGCCGACACGACCGCGCAGGCGCCGGCGGACACGACCGCTCCAAGCGGCGTGACCACGACCGACGGAACCAAGCCGGGCGACGGCGTCACCCAGCAGGGCACCGATCCCAACGGCCAGGGCGTCCCTCCGCCCGGCACAAACGAGCCGATGAACCCGCCCCCGGGCGCGGTCGTCGTCCCCAACCCGAACCAGTCGGCCGCCTTCACGCCGCAGCCGGCGACCACCGAATATCCGCCCTGCTCGAAAACGGTCACCGATCATTGCGTGCAGACCTATGAGCGCGGCGTCCGCCGCAGTCCGGCCCGCCATCGGCGCGGACGCTGACATCGAGGCACCCGTCTCTCAACGAGGCGGGTGCCTACGCCAGACATGCGATGGCGCGAGGCGGTTCCCGTCTAGCTGCCGACGAGCTTCATGAGCCTACGCTCGATGGGCGCCAGCACGGGGCCCAGCTGATGGCCGCGACGCACGACCGCGCCATGCTCGCCGATCAGCGCCCACATTCCCTGTCGCGCGCCCAGCGCCGGACGCTTCTCGATCTTATATTCGGGCCGCTCGGCAGACCGCCGGAATGCCCAGAAGGCGGCGGAGTCGCGGCCGAATTCGATCGCATAGTCCCGCCACAGCCCGGCCGCGACCATGCGCCCGTAAAGGTCGACGATACGGCTGATTTCTGAACGCTCGAAAACGACTTGGGCAGAGGGGGGAAGGCGGTGGGGGAACTGGCTCACCGTACCCATTAGGCGTGATCTCGCTTCTTGGTGTCGCGCCGCGCGCCGTCGCGCTCCTCGATCAGCTCCAGCACGCGCTTGCGCAATTGCTCCACCTCGGCGCGCAAAACCTCGAGCTTCTGCGCGCCGCTGTCATGCATCTCTTCGCACGGCGTGCCGTAGGGCACGAAATCCTTCGCATATTGCTGCGCGTCGACCAACGTGGAGCGGGCCGGAATGCCGATCATCGTCGCGCCTTCGGGGACGTCGCGGGTGACGACGGCATTGGCGCCGATCCGCGCGCGCGCGCCGACCGTGATCGGGCCGAGCACCTGCGCCCCGGAACCGATGATCACGCCGTCGGCGATGGTCGGATGGCGCTTGCCGGCGATGCCGTTGGCGGGATTGGTGCCGCCCAGGGTGACGCTTTGATAGATGGTGACGTCGTCGCCGATCTCTGCGCTCTCCCCGATCACGCTGAAGCCGTGGTCGATGAAGAAATTGCGGCCGATCGTCGCGCCCGGATGAATGTCGATGGCGGTCAGGAACCGCGCCAGATGGTTGATGACACGGGCGAGAAAATAGAGCTCGCCCTTGAACAGCCAGTGCGCGACGCGGTGAAAGGCGAGCGCAAGGACGCCCGGATAAAGCAGCACTTCCCACCGCGACCGGGCAGCCGGATCCCGCGCCTTCACCGAATCCAGATAGGCCACCAACCCCGCCATCATAGCATTCTTCCTGCTGCGATCTGAGGGAGAGATAATCCCCTCCTCCGCCGAATTCCAGCTTTGCCGAAAGATTAGCGGGAATTTGCCGGAATCAAAGTGTCCCATGGACGGTGGCGACCGCCTTGATCACCGCCGCGAAGCGTGCCGCCGCCTGAATCGTCTCCGCCTTGACGCCATGCTGCTGGAGCGCACGTTCGTGGCTGTCGATGCACATGCCGCAACCGTTCATGGCGCTGACCGCCAGACTGAACAGCTCGAAATCATCCTTCTCGATGCCGGGCGATCCAATCACGTTCATGCGCAGGCGCGCCGGCATCGTTCCATATTCGCGGTTCGAAGCGAGGTGCACGAACCGGTAATAGACATTGTTCATCGCCATCACCGCTGCCGCGGCGCGCGCCGCATCGGCCGCTTCGGGCGAAAGCCTGCCCGCCGCTTCGGCCTCGGCGGCGACGATGATCGGCCGGTAGCCTGTCCCGTGCGCGCAGGCGAGCAGCAATCCGTATTTGCGCTGGTCGCCAAGCGTCTGGTCGTTGAGCAGCGAGCCGATGTTGAGGCGCAGATCCTTGGCATAGTCCGGCAACGTGTCCGCGAAATCCTTCAAAGACATCGCAAATCTCCTTGTATTCGATGGCAGAAATAGGGGCGCGAAGGACGATTCCTCCGCGCCCCATCAAGGCCGGGGCGGCGGCGACTTGCCCGAGGGGGGATGGGCGATCGCCGGCTGCCCGTCGCGACGCTCAGGCCGCGGGCCTCAATACCTCCTCGCCCTGCGTCCAATTGCACGGGCAAAGCTCGTCGGTCTGCAGCGCGTCGAGAACGCGCAGCGTCTCCTGGGGATTGCGGCCGACGTTCAGTCCGTTGACCGTGACATGCTGGATGACATTGTCCGGATCGACGATGAAGGTGGCGCGATAGGCGACACCGGCGTCGGGCGCCACGATGCCGAGCGCATTGGCCAACTCCTTCTTGTGATCCGCAATCCACGGGAAATCCGCCGCGGCCAGCCGCTCGTCAAACCGCCGCCATGCGAAATGCACCGCATCGGTATCGGTGGACGCACCGATCAGGACCGCGTCGCGATCGGCAAAATCCTGGCTGAGATCGCCGTAACCGATGATCTCGGTGGGACAGACGAAGGTGAAATCCTTCGGCCAGTAGAATATGATCTTCCACTTGCCGTTGGTTTCGCCAAGATCGAGCGTCTCGCCGGCAGGAAGCGCGTCGGCGCCCTGCTGCACGGAGACGGTCAGGGACGGAAATGTGTCACCCACGGTAAGCATGTCATTCTCCTGTTCAATGATGTGCCGCTGATATGGGCACTGGTATTCATCGATCAAATTGATTAGATTTGTTTCATTGATCGAGTGAGACAATGACGACCTACCTGCCCACCCTCAAGCAGCTCCAGTATTTGGTCGCGCTTCGCGACCACGGCCATTTCGGCCGGGCCGCCGACGCCTGTTTCGTGACCCAGTCGACGCTTTCGGCGGGCTTGCGCGAGCTCGAATCGCTGATCGGCGTGACCCTGGTCGAACGCACGCGGCGCGTGGTGCGCTTCACGCCTTTGGGGCTGCGCATCGCCGAAAAGGCGCAGCGCATCCTGCGCGAGGCAGAAGAGCTTGCGGATATGGCGCGCGCCGCCGGCAAGCCGCTGTCGGGCGAGCTCAGGATGAGCGTGATACCGACGATCGCCCCGTTCCTGCTACCCGGGCTGCTGCCCAAGCTGCGCCGGCAGTGGCCGGACCTCAAGCTCTATCTGCGCGAAGAAACCAGCCACGCGGCCTGCGATTCGCTTCAGCGCGGCCAGGTCGATTGCGTGCTGCTCGCGCTTCCCTATCATTGCGGGTTCGTGGATATTGAGGAGCTGTTCGCGGACCGCCTTTTCGTCGCCTTCCCTCCCGGCACCGCGGAGCCGCCGCCGAGCGTGAAGCCGGCGGCGATCGACGAGGCGAAGCTGCTGCTGCTCGAGGACGGCCATTGCCTCAAGGACCACGCGCTGGCGGCCTGCAACCGGCCCGAGCTTCGCGCCGAAGCCGCGATGATGGGCACCTCTCTCCACACCCTGGTGCAGATGGTCGACAATGGTCTGGGCATGACGATGATGCCGGAAATGGCGTTGGACGCCGGCATTCTCAACGGCACCGATGTCGTCGCGCGGCCGCTCGAGGCCGAGCATGCCTCGCGCACGATTGCGCTCATCTGGCGCAAGAACAGCCCGCGCGAGAAGGAATTCAGGCTGCTTGCCGATGCACTGCGGACAGCCGCTTAATCCATATGCTTGAGACCCACTCTCAGATAGTCCCAGCCGGTGACGAGCGTGAGCATCGCGGCCGCCCACAGGCTCACGATTCCGGTTTCATGGACCCATTGCCATTGCGGCGTCGCTCCGCCCAGGATGAGCGCTCCAAGCGCGACGAGCTGAAAGGTGGTCTTCCATTTGGCGAGCCGGGTGACCGGTATCGATACCTGCAGCCCGGCCAGGAACTCGCGCAGCCCTGAAACGATGATCTCGCGCAACAGGATGATGAGACCGGCGATGACATGATAGCCATCGATGGTCTCGATGAAGACCAGCATCACGATCACCGCCGCGATCATGATCTTGTCGGCGATCGGATCGAGGAACATGCCGAGCCGCGAGACCGTCCCGGTCGAGCGCGCGACGTAGCCGTCGAAATAATCCGTGATGCCCATCAGGCAATAGAGCGCGAAGGACAGCGCGTAGTCGAACCAGCCGCCGACCGGCCACAGCAACGCGACCAGCAGCGGCACCGCGAGGATTCGCGACAGGGTGAGGATGTTGGCCAGCGTCAGCATCGTTTTCCCTTGCTCGGCATCGCCCTCCCTAGGATCCGGGCCGGTCGGCCGCAACGGCGGGAGCCGGCCGGGTCGACACACCGTCGTCGCCAGGGGAATGCATGGGGGCTTGTGCGAGGCGCCCCGCTTCGACATGACAGGCGACACCGCGCCACGGCTTGGAATTTTTGAATGACACCCTCGCTAAGGCTGTTTGGCAAGCGGCGCTTCCTGCCGCTGTTCGTCACGCAGTTCCTCGGCGCCTTCAACGACAATCTGTTCAAGACGGCCATGGTGATGCTGGTCACCTATCAGGTCTATAGCGATCCGACCAAGGAAGCCTCGTTCAACGCCGTCGCGGGGGCCATCTTCATCCTGCCCTTCTTTCTCTTCTCGGCGCTGTCGGGCCAGCTTGCGGATTCCCACGACAAGGCACGCGTGATCCGCATCGTCAAGACCGCCGAAATCCTGATCATGGTCGTCGGCGCGATGGGTCTGCTGCTGCCGTCGGTGACGTTGATGCTCGCGGCGCTGTTCGCGATGGGCGTCCATTCGGCCTTCTTCGGGCCGATCAAATATGCGATTCTTCCGCAGCATCTGCCGCGCGAGGAGGTGTTGGGCGGCACGGGCCTGGTGGAAGCGGGCACCTACGGCGGGATCCTGCTGGGAACGATCGTAGGCGGACTTGTCCCCAGCGACTTCGCCGCCGTCGGTGTGCTGCTGGTTGCGCTCCTTGGCCGCCTTGCCGGGGCGCAAGTACCCCCCGCCCCGCCCGAGCCCGACGTCCAGGTACCGCGCATGGACTGGCACATCATCCGTTCGTCGATCACGCTCGTTTCGGCGACGCTGCACATTCCGCGCCTGTTCCTGGCGATTGCCGCGATCAGCTTCTTCTGGGCCGAAGGCGCGGTGCTCGCGGCGCAATTTCCGCCACTGGTCAAGAATGTGTTCGGCGCCGGCCAGGAGGTCGCGACATTGTTCCTGGCCATCTTTTCGGTCGGCGTGGCCATCGGATCGGTGCTGATCAATCGCCTGCTCGCCGGCCGGGTGCTGGCCAAATATGCGCCCGCAGCCTCGATCGCCATGGGCCTCTTCGTCCTGCATCTTTATTGGTGCGTGAAGAGCTGGCCGCCGGCAGGCGACCAGCTGATCGACGTCTACACCTTCGTGCGCCTGCGCCACGCCGAATGGGTGATGGTCGACCTGCTGGGGGTCGCGATCGCCGGCGGTATGTTCGTCGTTCCGCTCTACGCCTTCCTGACCACCACGGTGCACAAATCCGAGACCGCGCGCACGGTGGCGGCCAACAATATCGTCAACTCGGGCGCGATGGTCCTGGCGGCGCTGCTGCTGTTCGGCGTCGTCCAGCTGGGGGTTTCCGTCGGCGACACATTACTCATCGTCGCCGTCTCGACGCTGGGCGCGGCGTGGCTCGGCTGGAAACTCCACCTCGCCTGCGACTGAAGGTCAGGAAAAAAAGGTACCGAAAAAGACCAGACCGCCAAGCCAGCCGATCGCGAACAGCTTCGCATCCTCGATCCAGCCGGGAAGCCGATCGCGATCGTCCAATATCTCGGCGATCGCGACGGCGGGAGCGAACGGTCCGGTGCGGCGGACGATCATCGGGCTGAGGCGGTTCATCCGCGACAGTTAAGGCTTGGTTTACCATTTTGCCAAGATCAATTCGCGCCGCGTCCAGGGCTGTCCTGCGATGGCACGGGTCGTGGTGACGCGGTGCCGGCAACCGGCGCCCCGGCGCCGAACCGCATGGACCTATTCCCTGCCGAGCATCCTTTCGCGATGCCGGTCGATGAGCGCCGTGATCCAGTTCACGAAAGCCGCGATCCTCGGCAGCCGCCGGCTGTCCTCATGCGTCACCAGCCAGAACGACCTCAGGATCCGCACCTCGGGGAGGATCCGTATGAGCTGGGCATCGGCATCGCCGATGAAGCAGGGCAGCACGGCGATGCCGGCGCCCGACGCGGTCAGCCGATATTGCGCGTTGATGCTCGAGCTTCGGATCCTGACCGGCAAATTGGGCGCGATCTCGCCGAGGTAGCGAAGCTCCGGGGCATAAATGGAATCGGGTATGTAGCCGATCAGCGCATGCGTATAGAGCTGCGCCACCTCATCGATCGGTCCGGCCCCATCGAGATAGGCACGTGACGCATAGAGCCGCAGCCCATATTCGCACAATCGGCGGCTCACCAGCGGCCCCCGCTGCGGCCGCGCGAGCAGAATGGCGACGTCCGTCTCCCGTCGCGACGGGCTGAGAAAACCGCTGCTCGCCACCAGATCGACCTCGATCGCCGGATAGGCGGCGGTGAACGACTTCAGATGATGCGCGACGAACCAGGTGCCGAAGCCTTCGGAGACGCTGACCCGCAGCAAGCCGGATACGGCGCCCCCGACCGCGGGATGCGATTCGATGTCGCTTGCCGAGCGCTCCATCTCCTCGGCCTTGACGAGCAGTTGCTGACCGGCCTTGGTGAGGCTCTGCCCGTCGCGCGAATGCTCGAACAGTCTTTGGTCGAGCGCCTTCTCGAGGCGGCGGATCCGCCGGCCGACCGTGGTCGCGTCGACGCCGAGCAGAACAGCGGCGCGCGCCAGCTGGCCCGATCGGGCGACCGCCAGGAAGTAGGGCAGATCGTCCCATTGCATGGAACTGCAAATATGCAGCTTAAACCTGCATGTCCACAGGTGGCATCACCCGGCATATCTGCCTATATGCCCTCCATCCAGACAATGGGCGGGCGTTCGATGTGAACGCGGCCGCGTGGGCTGAACCCCCGAGCAGGAGTGGAGACATGGGTCAGGAAGGCGCCAAGTTCGAGACCGAGGACCAAGCCGCAGCTGCGGAGATCGCCGAGCTGGTCAAACGCTCCCGCGCCGCGCAGGCGCAGATCGAACATTATACGCAGGAACAAGTCAACGAGCTGATCCGCGCGATGGTGTGGGCGGTGGCGCGCGAGGACGTTGCCAAGAAGATCGCGCAGTTCACCGTCGACGAGACCCAGCTCGGCAATTACGACGGCAAATATCTCAAGATCTTCCGCAAGACCCGCGCCACCTTGATGGACATCATCGACGAGAAGTCGGTCGGCGTGCTCGAGGAGGATCCCGAGCGGCAGATCGTCAAGATCGCCAAGCCGATCGGCGTGATCGGCGCGCTCTCGCCCACCACCAATCCCGAGGCCACCCCGGTGATCAAGGCGATCTTCGCCGTGAAGGGCCGCAACTCGATCATCATCGCGCCGCATCCGCGCGCCAAGCTCACCAACAAGATGATCTGCGACCTGATGCGCGAGGCGATCGTCAAGATGGGCGCGCCGGCCGATCTGGTGATCAGTATCGACACGCCCACGATCGCGAAGACCAATCAGCTGCTCAAGCAGTGCGACCGCATCCTCGCCACCGGCGGCAGCGCGATGGTCGAGGCGGCCTATTCCAGCGGCACCCCGGCCCTCGGCGTCGGCGTCGGCAACGCCGTGATCACGGTGGACGACACCGCCGATCTCGACGATGCGGCGGAGAAGATCCGCATCTCCAAGACGCTCGATCTCGCCGCTTCCTGTTCGGCCGACAATTCGGTGATTCTGCTCGATTCGATCTATGATTCCATGCTCGAGCGCCTGGTCGCCAAGGGCGGCTATATCGTCAGCCCGGAGGAGAAGGCGAAGCTCGAGAAGACGATCTGGGTCGATGGCCATCTGAACAGTGCGATCGTCGCGCAGCCCGCCGAGAAGATCGCGGCGATGGCCGAGATCGAGATTCCGGCGGGGACGCAATTCTTCATCGTTCCGGAGACCGGTGCGGGCGCCGACTATCCCTTCTCGGGCGAGAAGCTGTCGGTGGTGATGACGCTCTATCGCGCCCGCGACCTCGACGATGCGATCCGGCTGACCAACGAGATCCAGGCCTATCAGGGCCAGGGCCACAGCTGCGGCATCTATTCGCGCAGCGATGCGAACATCATGAAGCTCGCCGAAGCGACCAAGACGTCGCGGGTGATGGTCAACCAGCCGCAGGCGGCGTCGAACAGCGGCAATCTGTGGAACGGCATGCGGCAGACCTTCTCGCTCGGCTGCGGTTCCTGGGGCGGCAACAGCACCAACAACAACATCAGCTGGCGCGACCTGATCAACGAGACGTGGATCTCCAAGCCTTTGCCGAAGACCAAGGAAATCCCATCGGACGAGGCGCTCTTCGGCTCGGTGATCGAAAAGCTGAAATAGACTGACCGACTGCGCCCATTGCCTCCGCCGTCGGCGGGGGCCAAAGGGCGGTCGATTCGCTTTGTGTCCACCAATTGATGGCAGCCATGCAATTCGATCTCACCGACGAGCAGCGTCAGATCCAGGAAATGGCGCGCGCCTTCACCGCCGATGCGATCACGCCGCATGCGGCCGAGTGGGACGAGAAGCATATCTTCCCGCGCGGTGCGATCCGCCAGGCCGCGGAGCTCGGCTTCGGCGCCATCTACGTGTCGGAGGAGCATGGCGGGATCGGCCTCGGCCGGCTCGAGGCCGCGCTGGTGATGGAGGCCATGGCCTATGGCTGTCCGTCGACCTCGGCGTTCATCTCGATCCACAATATGTCCGCCTGGATGATCGATCGGTTCGGCTCCGCGGAGGTCAAGGCCAAATATCTGCCGTCGCTGGTGACGATGGAGCGGATCGCGAGCTATTGCCTCACCGAGCCGGGATCGGGTTCCGACGCCGCGGCGCTCAAGACCAAGGCGGCGCGCGACGGCGACCATTATCTCGTCAGCGGGTCCAAGGCCTTCATTTCCGGCGGCGGCGAGAATGAAGTCTATGTGACGATGGTCCGCACCGGCGCGGAAGGCCCGAAAGGCATTTCCTGCCTGGTGATCGAAAAGGACATGCCCGGCGTCAGCTTCGGCGCGCCCGAGCGCAAGCTCGGCTGGCATTCGCAGCCGACCGCGATGGTCAATTTCGACGAGGCCCGCGTGCCGGTCGAAAATCTGGTCGGCGCCGAGGGCGAAGGCTTTCGCATCGCGATGATGGGGCTCGACGGCGGCCGGATCAATATCGGCGCCTGCTCGCTGGGCGGCGCGCAGCGGTGCCTCGACGATTCCGTCACCTATACCAGGGAGCGCAAGCAGTTCGGCCAGTCGATCGCCGACTTCCAGGCCACCCAATTCACCTTGGCCGACATGGAGACCGAGCTTCAGGCGGCCCGGACCTTGCTCTATGCCGCCGCCGTCAAGGTCACCGAAAACGCCCCCGACAAGACGCGCTTCGCCGCCATGGCGAAAAGGCTCGCCACCGACATCGGCAGCACGGTGGTCGACCGCGCGCTCCAGCTCCACGGCGGCTACGGCTATCTGATGGATTATCCGATCGAGCGTTTCTGGCGCGATCTGCGCGTCCATTCGATCCTGGAAGGCACCAACCAGATCATGCGCATGATCATCGCGCGCGACATGCTGCGCCAATGAGCGGGAAGCAAAACCATGACCTATGAGACGATCCTCGTCGAAAACCGCGGCCCCGTGACCCTGGTCACGCTCAACCGGCCGCAGGCGCTCAACGCGCTGAACACCCAGGTCCTGGCCGATCTCATCGCCGCTTTCGCCGCTTATGATTCGGATCCCGGCCAGCGCTGCCTGGTGCTGACCGGAAACGAAAAGGCGTTCGCGGCCGGCGCCGACATCAAGGAAATGCAGTCCAAGGGATTCGCCCAGATGTATGGCGAGAATTTCTTTGCCGGTTTCGAACGGGTGGTGGCGACCCGCAAGCCCTGGATCGCCGCCGTCGCCGGCTTCGCATTGGGCGGCGGCTGCGAGCTGGCGATGATGGCCGATATCATCATCGCCGCCGACACCGCCAAGTTCGGCCAGCCCGAGATCAAGCTCGGCGTCGCCCCGGGCATGGGCGGATCGCAACGCCTGACGCGCGCCGTCGGCAAGTCCAAGGCGATGGAGATGTGCCTGACCGGCCGCATGATGGGCGCCGAGGAAGCGGAGCGTGCGGAGCTCGTCGCGCGCGTCGTGCCCGCCGCCGACCTGCTCGCCGAGGCGTTCAAGACCGCCGAAGCGATCGCCGCGATGCCGCCGCTCGCCGCCATCGCCAACAAGGAAATGGTCAACGCCGCGTTCGAGACGGGCCTGAATCAGGGCATATTGTTCGAGCGGCGCTTGTTTAACGGGCTCTGCGCCACCGACGACAAGGCCGAGGGAATGTCGGCGTTCGTCGAGAAGCGCCAGGGCGAATGGAAGGGGCGCTGAACATGGCACGCATCGGTTTCATCGGTCTCGGCAACATGGGCGGCGGCATGGCCGCCAATCTCGCCAAGGCGGGGCACGAGGTGCATGCCTTCGACCTCGCCGAAGCGGCGCTGGCGAGGGCGGTGCAGGCGGGCTGCACCCGTGCGGACTCGGCCGCCGCCGCCGTCGCCGGAGCGGATGCGGTGGTGACCATGCTTCCGGCCGGCCAGCATGTGCGCGCCGTCTATCAGGGCGACGTCTTCGCAGCGGCACCGTCCAAGGCGATATTGATCGATTGCTCGACGATCGACGTCGATACGGCGCGCGAGGTCGAAGCGGCCGCCGGCGCCAAGGGAATCGTCATGGTCGACGCGCCGGTATCGGGCGGCATCGCGGCGGCCGAAGCCGGCACGCTGACGTTCATGGTCGGCGGCAGCGACGAAGGCTTCGCGCGCGCCAAGCCGATCCTGGACAAGATGGGCAAGACCGTCCTCCATGCCGGCGGCCCTGGCGCGGGCCAAGCCGTCAAGATCTGCAACAACATGCTGCTCGGCGCTTCGATGATCGCGACCTGCGAGGCCTTCGCGCTGGCCGAAAAGCTGGGGCTCGATCTGCAGACCTTCTACGATATCTCCAGCAAGGCCTCGGGCCAATGCTGGTCGATGACCAGCTATTGCCCGGTCCCCGGAGTCGGCCCCTCCTCGCCCGCCGATCGCGGCTATGAAGGCGGCTTCGCCTCGGCGCTGATGCTCAAGGACCTGCGGCTGGCGATGGAGGCCGCCCGCAACGCGCACGCCAACACGCCGATGGGCGAACGCGCCGAACAGCTTTACGCGGAATTTTCCGAGCACGGCGGCGCCGGAAAGGATTTTTCCGCGATCATCACGATGCTCGACGGCTCGGGCAAAAACGGCGGATGAGCAAGGCGTTGTCCGCCTGACCGCATGGGCAGGACGGCGGCGTGACGCCAGCGTACCCAGTGCGTCCGGAAGAGAACCGCCACCGACGTCAATCTGTCATCTTGCGGTAATAATCCCGGCCGCGTGACCAGCGCAGCAGGCTCCGACACACCCGCGACGGACGCGGCGCAGGGCGAACCGGATGGAACGCCTGGACCTTCGTTCGCATCGCTTTTCACCCGGCCGGCGCTGATATGGGGCTGGCGCGCCGCCGCCGACGGCGCGCGGCTGACCGAAGATATGGACGCGCTGCCGGGCGAGGGCTTCCACTGGCTGCACCTCAATCTTGCCGACCAGCGCACCCATCGCTGGCTGGCCGACCAAGCCGACCTTCCGCCGCCTTTCCTCACATTGATGACCTCGCGCGACGCGCACCCGCGCGTCATTGTCGAGGATGGGACGGTGGGCTTGGTGCTGCAGGATTTCGAGCGCGGCCTCGACGCGGTCGGCACTGCGGATATCGGTGCCTTGCACATCGTCATCGGCCCACGGTCGATCGTGACCGGCCGCTATCATCCGATCCGATCCGCGGACATCCTTCGGCAGAAGCTGGCGCGCCGGCGCACGCTGGATGCGGCCGAAGCGATGACGTCGCTGCTCGACAGCATGACCGGTCTGTTCGCCGTCGACGCGCGCGAGATGGATCTCGAGGTGCAGACGTGCGAGGACGAACTGCTCAACGACAGCCCCGCCGCGGTCGCACGCGGCATGGTGTCGATCCGGCGACGGAGCGCGCGGCTCCATCGCCTGGTTGGCGGAATGCGCACGGTGCTGCACAGGCTCGGCAACGATCCGGATGCGCCGGAAGCCATGCGCGAGGTCGCCGACGGATTTGGCCAGCGCGTCGAGGCCATCGAAAGCGATATCGTCGCGACGCAGAGCCAGCTGCGCATGCTGCGCGACGAGATCGACCTGCAGGCCGCGCAACGCACCAACAGCACGCTCTACTTTCTGTCGATGATGAACGCCTTGCTGCTGCCGGCGACATTGGTGACCGGATTCTTCGGCATGAACACCGGCGGGCTGCCATTCGCCCATGGCTGGGGCGGCACCGCGGCGGCGGGAATGATCGCCCTGTTGGCGTCCGGCACCACGTGGATGCTGCTTCGCCGGCGCGACCGTTCATAAACCTCCTTCCCGCCGACACGACAACAGCGATAACGTGCCGGAATGATCTTTCCGTCACGCCTGCTTGCGGCGCTGCTGCTGGCCGGTCCCGCCTGTTCGACCGCCGCGCCGCTCGTCGTCGCCTTGCATCGCGGCGTGTCGGGCGCGGGACAAGCGGAGAACAATGCCGCGGTCATTCGCCGCGCGGTCGCCGAGGGTGCCGCGATCGTCGAGATCGATCTTCGCCGAACGGCGGACGGCGCGATCGTCGTCATGCACGACCCGACCGTCGATCGCACCACCGATGGAAAAGGCGCGGTCGCGGCGATGACGTTAAGCGCGCTCAAACGCCTCGACGCTGGCGGCGGCGAAACAATATTGACGTTCGCCGAAGCGCTCGATCTCGTCGCCGGAAGCGGGACGAAGCTGCTGCTCGACCTCAAGCGCGGCGGCGGGACGGAGCCGGAGACGATCGTCGCGACGGCGCGCGCCCGGCGGGCGCTCGATCGCCTGATCTTCGGCGTCCGGTCGCCGAGCCAGCTGCACGCCTATCATGCGCTTGCTCCGGACGTCCCGATCCTCGGGCTGGTGGGAAGCATCGGCGAAATCGACGGCTTTGCCGCCGCCGGGGCGAGCGCGATACGCCTCTGGCCGCGGTGGATATTCTCGGCGCGGTCGGGATGCGGCGCCGGCGCACGACCGCCGTGCCTGGTCCGCGCCTTGCAGGCGCGTGGGCTGACGGTCTGGACGACCGCCGACGCCCCCGCCGATGCGGCAAGAGCCGACGCTTTGTTCCGCCGCCTGATCGCGGCGGGCGTCGATGTCGTCCTCACCGATCGCCCGCGGACGCCTGCATTGATCGAGGCCGCATCGGCTGCAAGGCCGTCAACGCACGGTCCATGACGTCAAAGCGCCGCAGACAGGATCGCTCACATGATTGTATCACGGCGAAAGCTCGCCGCGCGAAGCCGATCTGAATTTCAAATACTTCATTGGCAATGCGGTAGATCAGCCCTTGCAGGCCGTCACGAGTCGATCGTGGGACATTCATTGTTTGTTGTCAGAAAGTCACCTATATTTCTGACAGGAGAAATGCGAATGACTCAAGAGCCGCTCGCCGAACTGATCATGTCTCATGCCCGCACGCTGTCCGAGGGCGAACCGCTGTACGCCAAGCAGCTGCTTCGGCTCGGCACGCGCGCGGCTATCGATCAAGCATTGTCGCGGCTCGCCAAGAGCGGTGCGATCCTACGTGTCGGAAGGGGCATTTATGTGCGTCCGGTGGAAAGCCGATTCGGCAGGCGCCCGCCGGACACGGAGAAGCTGGTTGAGGCGATCGCCGAAGCTCGTGGTGAGACCGTGGCATCACACGGAGCAACGGCGGCCAATGCGCTTGGCCTCACCACCCAGGTCCCCACGCGCACCGTCTTTCTGACCTCAGGCCGCACCCGCGTGCTCAAACTCGGCAACCTCCAGGTAGAACTTCAGCATGCTCCGCCGTGGCAGTTGACGCTTGCGGGCAAACCAGGCGGACAGATCGTGCGTGCGCTCGCATGGCTCGGCCCGGAGCGCGCCCGCGATCTCTCGCCGCTCCTCAAACAAAAGGCGCCCGAGGGGGCGATCGAAGAAGTCGCACGCGCACGAATGCGCCTGCCCGAATGGATGGCGCGACAGGTAAGTGAGCTTGCCGGATGAGCGAAGCATTTCTCGACCTCGACGCTGACGAGCGCCGCGAAGCGCTCGCGCTTGCCGCCGGCAAGAGCGGCCATCCCACGCATCTCCTCGAGAAGGATGTCATGGTGGTCTGGGCGCTCTCGGTCCTCGGAGCGTCGCGGTTCGACGCACACCTCGTATTCAAGGGCGGTACATCGCTTTCCAAGGTCTATGGCGCGATCGACCGCTTCTCAGAGGACATCGATCTTACCTATGATATTCGCGAGATCGCGGCGGACCTGGTCGCGAAGTCGAGGGACGGCTGGCCCGCCCGTTCAACCGCCGCGCGTTGCGATCGCACGATTGCATCGCGGGGAAAGCCCAGGCTATCACGGCCCCATCCCTTGAGGAGCGCGCGTGACCGACCAACCTGTCCAGCCAGCCTTGTTCATCCCACACGGCGGCGGCCCCTGCTTCTTCATGGACGATCCGCTCGGAACCTGGACGGAGATGGGCGATTTCCTGCGTGCGCTGCCGACCAGGCTTCCGGCTCCGCCCAAGGCGATCCTGCTCGTGTCGGCGCATTGGGAGAGCGATGGCTTCGCGTTCACGTCCGGTGACCGTCCGCCGCTTCTCTACGATTATTACAACTTCCCTCCCCACACTTATCAGCTGCGCTACGACGCTCCGGGCGCGCCGGCGCTGGCGGCGCGCGCGGCGGACCTGCTCCGCGCCGCCGGCCTCGCCGTCGGGCTGGATGCCGATCGCGGCTACGACCATGGCGTCTTCATCCCGCTGAAGGTGTCCTGGCCGGACGCCGAGATTCCGGTTGTCGAGATGTCGCTGGACCGGTCGCTCGATCCGGCGCTCCATCTCGCCGCGGGCCGGGCGCTGGCGCCGCTGCGCGAGGAGAATGTGCTGATCGTCGGTTCGGGCATGAGTTTTCACAACCTGCGCAGCCTCGGCGATCCTGCGGCCACCGATCCTTCGCGCCGCTTCGACGACTGGCTCGGCAACGCGGCCGCGCAAATGCCGTCCGAGCGCGATCGCCAACTCACGCAATGGGCGAGCGCTCCGGCGGCGCGGGCTTCGCACCCCCGCGAGGAGCATCTGATCCCGCTGATGGTCGCGGCCGGCGCCTCGTCCGGTCAGGGGCACCGGATCTTCAACGGCCTCGTTACAGGCACGATGATCTCGGGCTTCCGCTTCGACTGACTGTCGCGGCGGTCAGGCCCCTGCGCCGACGGTTTCGGCTTCGCGCCAACGCCGCAGCCAGCCAAGCCCGTCGCGCGTCGCGCGCGCCGGAACATATTCGCAGCCGACGAAGCCGTCGTAGCCGATCGCATCCAGCTCGCGAAACAACCGGAAATCGTCCAGTTCGCCGCTTCCCGGCTCGTGGCGATCCGGCACGCTGGCAACCTGGACATGCCCGACGATGGGCAGAAGGCGGCGCAGGGCCGCGGTGACGTCGCCATGCAGCAGCTGGCGGTGGTAGATGTCGAACTGAAGCTTCAGCGAGGGGTGCGCCAGCGCGGCGATAATCTCCTCGGCAAGGCCGAAATCGCCAAGAAAATAGCCGGGTCTGTCGCGGCGGTTGATCGGTTCGATCAGCAGCGTCAGCCCGTGCGGCGCGAGCTGGTCGGCCGCCCATGCGAGCGAGGAGACATAGGTCTCTCGCACGGCGGGATCCGCGGCATCGCCGCAGCCG
This sequence comes from Allosphingosinicella sp., assembly GCA_035248285.1. GTDB lineage: Bacteria > Pseudomonadota > Alphaproteobacteria > Sphingomonadales > Sphingomonadaceae > Allosphingosinicella. The sequence goes on from DATFHP010000032.1 coordinate 45,164, forward strand.
GCAAGCAGGTGCAGCCGCTTGGCCCCGGTCGCGAGGGCGTAATCGATGGCGGTGCGCACGCCGGCGCGCAACTGCGCTGACTTGTCCGCCAACGCCGCAAAGCCGAACTCGCCGGCCTCGAGATCGCCGGCCGGCATGTTGAACATCGCCAGCTGCAGACTGCTGCGCGCAAGCCGCGCGGCGACCGCGTCGGCCGGCCAGGCATAAGGAAACTGGCATTCGGCCGCCTCGAATCCGGCATCGGCGGCGGCGTCGAAACGGTCCAGGAACGGCAGCTCCTGAAACAAGGTGGAGACATTGGCGGCCAGCCTGACCATCGGGCCTTGCTCAGCCGCGCCCGATATACGGCATCTTGGTGGCCATCAGCGTCATGAACTGCACGTTCGCCTCCAACGGCAGGCTGTCGATATGGGCGATCGTCTCGCCGACATTGTCGACGTTCATCACCGGTTCGGCGCGCACCGAACCGTCGGCCTGCTTGACCCCCTTGCCGAACGCGTCGGTGAGGCCGCTGGCCGCGTTGCCGATGTCGATCTGGCTGACCGCGATGTCATATTTACGGCCGTCCAGCGACGCCGTCCGCGTGAGGCCGGTGACCGCATGCTTGCTCGCCGTATAGTCGATCGAATCGGGTCTCGGCACATGCGCGGATATCGAACCGTTGTTGATGATGCGCCCGCCCTGCGGCCGCTGCGCCTTCATGACCCGGAACGCTTCCCTCAGGCACAGGAACACACCCGTCAGATTGACATCGATCACGCGCTGCCAATCGGTCAGCGCCAGTTCCTCGAGCGGAACCAGCGCGGGCCCCTGCCCCGCATTGTTGAACAGCAGATCGACCCGGCCGAAGCGCTCGACGGCGGCGCGGAACAGCGCCGCCACCGAGGCCTCGTCGGTCACCTCGGTGACCACGGCCAGCGCCTCCCCGCCCGCGGCGACGACATCCGCCGCCGTCGCGGCCAACCGCGCCTCGGTGCGCCCGGCCAGGACGACGGCATAGTGCCGCCGCGCAAGCGCCAGCGCCGCCGAGCGGCCGATCCCCGATCCGCCACCGGTGATGATTGCGATGCGCGTCACAGCTTGCTCCTCGCCTGTCGTGCCAGGTCAGTACGCCGGCCTATCGATAAGTCCAGAGTTGAGCCTCAGCGTCCACGTTCACCACAGGCGATTGGCGGCAAACGCGTGGCCGGAACCAGATTTCAAATATCGTTCGAACGACTCTGCCTTGGCTCTACTGGAAAAGGCGACATAGGCTACGAGGCGCCACGGTATGGGGCAGATAACTTAACTAAAGTCCTCTTTGCTTGTCCAATTGCTGACCGGTAATAAGAAGTCCGAGCCGAGGCTTCTTAAGATCGGGAGTGAGCTCGTCGCATTTACCCTGCTGGCGAGTGATGGTGGTAACGGCTTTTTCAGGTTTGGATATTTCAAGTCGAATAGTACGACAGCCAGGATGCATTAGCTCGGCCGTCACTTTGTCGTCACTCCAACTTGTGACGGTGTAGAGGTCGTCGCTAGCCATGAGCATCGGCCTACCGCTTCCGGTCGATAAGTAAGCGCGGTGATCCTCGCAATAACTGTCGGCCTTGTCACACCAGATCTTGCTGATGTTGATAGGATCAGCAATCTTGTCGTCACCCTCAATGGACCACACGCCAGTGACGGAGGCGTATCCATGTACGCTGTCCATGTCTGGACGGCGCCCTGCGATCAAGGGATTTGTTCAAGTAATGACGTTGTCGGAATGCGGTCATGTCTACGGCGTGTTTATGGGGGGACTATGGCCCTCCAGCCCTGATGGTTGTCCGCTGTCTGGATGGCGACCTAT
>DATFHP010000033.1:0-21939 GCA_035248285.1 Allosphingosinicella sp.
TCATATTTGAGCTGGACCCGGCGCTCGCGGGCGAAGGTCTGCACCGGCTCGCCGTCGACGCCGCGCAGATTGCTCGGCAGCGGCGGCTGGTAGGTCAGCAAAGTGTCCGCCGACGGGAGGCCGCGCGCGAACAGCAACCACAACAGGATGTAGGCAAGGACCGGCAAGCCGATCACGATCGCCGCCAGCTTGGTCCAACGCCTGGTCCACAGGCGTCGCGCGGTATCGCGCCATTGTTCGGCTTGCCGATAGATCGTCAAACGCGTGCTGGTGCCCGTCTCGGAAGTCATCTTCGCCTGCCTCTACTAGATCAAATTGTTGCGGTGAAGCGGGATGACCCGAATTCGGCGAGGACGAGCATTCACGTACGGCCCGCCGGGCGGCGCACGGCGCGGCTGCCAGCGATCTGGCGGGCGAAATGGGCTTCGATCGCACGCCGCATGCCCGATGCGATCTGCTTTCGGCCTTCAGGCGAGGCGATATAGGCGCGGTCGCTGTCGTGCGTCATATAGCCGCACTCGAACAGGATCGACGGTATGTCGGGCGCCTTGAGTACCGCGAAGGCCGCGAAGGCGTGCGGCACCGGGCGGAATGGGACGCTCGGCGAAGCCTCGCGGTAGAGAAGCGACGCGAATCTCGCCGACACGTCCATGCTTTCACGTTGTGCGAGGTCTATGAGGATGCTCTTGACGTCGGCGGCCTGACTGCCGATCGCTACGCCGCCGATCACGTCGGACCGGTTTTCGCGTGCGGCGAGCATCGCCGCCTCCTTGTCGGAGGCTACTTCGGACAGGGTGTAGATGGTGGCGCCCGTCGCAGTCGGATTCGGCGCGGCGTCGGCATGGATCGAAATGAACAGGTCGGCCTTGAGCCGCCTCGCGATCTCGTAGCGGTCGCGAAGCACGAGAAAGCTGTCGTCGTTCCGGGTCAGCGCCACCCGCACGCGGCCCGAAGCGACCAGATCGTCGCGGATCGCCCGCGCGATCGCCAGGGTGAGATCCTTCTCGCGCTGTCCGCCGTGAGGGGAAAGGGCGCCGGGATCGCGTCCGCCATGGCCGGGATCGATCACCACCAAAGCGCGATCCTTGCCGGGCGGGCCGAGCACCGGCGGCAGCGGAAGGTCGGCGATTCGTACCGAGGCCGGATCGAGTGGCACGGTGATGCCGTCCGCCTCGCTCGGCGCCCGCGGCATCGTCCAGGGCTGGAATACGGCGATCAGCGCAGCCAGCAGCGCGGCAAGCAAGTCCATCGCGGCAATCTGCCGTTGCACACCCGGTCCGGTCCAGAAAAATGTGCGGCCTGGCTGACAGCTAAGGTCATTGCTGCACGGGCCGGGCGGTGCTAGCAAGCGTGGGATCGGCCGACCGGGGCAGGGCGTTTGTTCCTGTGCGTAACGGCGGCCGGTAGCGCCGGCATTGTTCTTGCCGGCCATCTAGGTTGACGCTGCATGAGGTATGATTTCCCCGAATTGAAACGCGCCCTGATGGGTGACTGCGTGGCTTCGGGGGGGTTCCAGCCGGCGATGTGGACCGGCACGCCTTGCGCAGCAGAAGCACCAGATTTCATGACAACCCGGACAAACAGGGAGCGCGTTGCAATCGGCTCCTCGTCCCAATTCGAGCGCGCGTTGCGTCGGCCATCGACCGCGGCAGCGCGCGTGTGGAGTGTATTTAATGACAATGCGCATGTTGATCGACGCGCGCCACCGGGAAGAAACAAGGGTGGCGGTCGTCAAGGGAAACCGGATCGAGGAATTTGATTTCGAGTCCGCGGAGCACAAGCAGCTCAAGGGGAATATCTATCTAGCCAAGGTCACGCGGGTCGAACCGTCGCTCCAGGCGGCGTTCGTCGATTACGGCGGCAATCGCCACGGCTTCCTGGCGTTCAGCGAGATCCATCCCGACTATTATCAGATCCCCAAGGAGGATCGCGAGGCGCTGCTGCGCGAGGAGGCGGAGCATGCCGCCGAGGAAGCCGCGCTCCGCGCCGCAGAGGACGGCGAGGAGACCAGCAGCGGCAATGTCGAGGAGGTGCCCGACGTCGCCGCTCCCGAAGACGAAGGCGAAGAGGGAGAGCGGGCGACCGCCGAGGAAGCGGAGAGCGCGGGCGACGACAGCGCCGCCGAGACGCTACGCCGGAAGCGCCAGGCGCTGAGGCGCCGCTACAAGATCCAGGACGTCATCCGTCGCCGGCAGGTCCTGCTGGTCCAGGTCGTCAAGGAGGAACGCGGCAACAAGGGCGCGGCGCTCACCACCTATCTGAGCCTCGCCGGCCGCTATTGCGTGCTGATGCCCAACACCACGCACGGCGGCGGCATCAGCCGCAAGATCTCCAACGGCGCCGATCGCAAGCGCCTCAAGGCGATCATGGCGGAATTGAACCTGCCTTCGACGATGGGATGCATCGTGCGCACTGCGGGCCTGTCCCGCACCAAGCCCGAGATCAAGCGCGACTTCGACTATCTTGCCCGGCTGTGGGACGAGATACGCGAAAAGACGCTCAATTCCTCCGCGCCAGCTTTGATTTATGGCGACAGCGACCTCGTCAAGCGCGCGATCCGCGACATCTACAACCGCGATATCGACGAGGTCGTCGTCGAGGGAGACGAGGGTTTCCGCGCCGCCCGCGCCTATATGAAGCTGCTCATGCCCAGCCATGTGCGGCGGGTGAAGGATTATGCCGATCCCGTTCCCTTGTTCCAACGCAACGGCGTCGAGGATCAGCTGGCCGGAATGTATCAGCCGATCGTCCAGCTGAAGTCGGGCGGGTATCTGGTGATCAACCCGACCGAGGCCCTGGTGTCGATCGACATCAATTCGGGCCGCGCGACGCGCGAGCACAATATCGAACAGACCGCCTATGCGACCAACATCGAGGCGGCGCATGAGATCGCGCGGCAGCTCCGATTGCGCGACATGGCGGGGCTGGTCGTGATCGACTTCATCGACATGGAATCGAACGGCCATATCCGCAAGGTCGAGAAGGCGATGAAGGACGCGCTCAAGAACGATCGCGCGCGCATCCAGGTCGGCCGCATCTCCTCGTTCGGCCTGATGGAAATGAGCCGTCAGCGGTTGCGCACCGGCGTGCTCGAGGCATCCACCAAGCCGTGCCCGCACTGCGAAGGCACCGGTCTGATGCGGACCGCCTCGTCGGCCGGCCTGTCGGCGCTGCGCATGCTCGAGGACGAGGCCGCGCGCGGACGCGGCAGCCGCATCCTGCTCAGTGCCGGTCGCGAGGCGGCAATCTATGTGCTCAACCGCAAGCGCGCCGAGATCGCCGAGGTCGAGGAACGCTACGGCGTCGCCATCGAGGTGCTGATCGAGGAATCGCTCGAAGGCGCCAGGATGAGCGTCGAATCGCTCGGTCCGCCGCCGATCCAGCGCCCGCGCGTCGAACGCGCGCCTGAACCGCCGCTCGACGAAGAGGAGGATCTGCTCTTCGAGGAAGAAGAGGAGGTGGAAGCCGAGGAGTTCGCGTCGCCCGAAGCGGCTGACGAGGAGGAAGCCGATACGCGCGACCGCGCGCCGCACCGCGGCGAACGTGCCGGCGGCGACGACGAAGCCGATCGCGGGCGCAAGCGCCGCCGCCGACGCGGTCGGCGTGGCGGCCGCCGTCGCGGCCCGGACGGCGAAGGCGGCGAGGCGCAGGCTCCGCAGCCCTCGGAGCTGGCCGATGCGTTGCCCGAGGATGACGGCAGCGAGCCCCCGACCGAGCCCGAGGAAGCCGCCGCCGAGGTGGCCGCCGAGCCGGAGCCCCGCAAGGGCCGCCGCCGTCCACGCGCGCGCCGCGTGGCCGAAACCGAGGCCATCACCGAGGCGATGCCCGCGGCCGAAGCGGAGCCGATCGATGCCGGCGCGCCCGAGGATGTGCCCGTCGCGCCGCCGGCCAAGCCGCGCCGGGCGCGTGGCAGGAAGACGGCAACGGCCGCGGATTCCGTGGCCGAGCCATCGGTGCCGGAGGATGATGGAGCAGGCGAATCCGACCCTTCCTCCGCGGCGCCGCAGGCCGCCAATGACGAAAGTGAAGGCGATGCCAAGCCCGCGCCGGCCAGGAGGCGTGCCGCCGCCGCTCCGCAGCCCGAGACGGTCGCCGTCCTCGAAGCGCGCGAGGAACCGCGCACGCCCGACGATAGCGACGATGGCGATGCTTCGTCCGACGGCGGATCGCCGCGACGCGGTTGGTGGCAGAGGACGTTCGGCGGCTGAAAAATTCAGGGTCGGGACCCTCGGGTCCCGACCATCGGGTCGTTGATCCGCGGTTTCATCATGGGTTCATCGATCGATGGCCATAGTATCTTGCATGGCTGACAGTCGTCACAGGCGGCGCGGCGCGCGCGCTTTTGCCGCGCGCCTGGCGCTGCTGCTGATCCTGAGCTTCGCGCTATCGGCCCGGCCGGTGCTGGCGCAGGAGGTGCTGCGCGACGCCGAGACCGAGGCGCTGCTGCATGATGCGGCACGCCCGATCATGGCCGCAGCCGGCCTGAGGCCGGAGAACGTCCAAATCGTCATGCTGCAGGATCGGCAGATCAACGCCTTCGTCGCCGGCGGCCAGACCGTCTATATCCAGTCGGGTCTCATCGAGGCGGCACAGAACGTCAACGAGGTCCAGGGCGTGATCGCGCACGAGCTCGGGCACGTCACCGGCGGCCATGTGATCCGAATGGCCGAGGGGGCCAAGGCCGCGACCGGAATCATGCTGCTGTCGCTGCTGCTCGGCGCCGCGGCGATGGCGGCGGGGAGCGGCGACGCCGGAGCCGGGATCATGGCGGCAGGTCAGCAGGCCGCGATGGGCAAGTTCCTGGCGTTCACCCGCGTCCAGGAAAACAGCGCGGACCAGGCCGGGGCCAGCTTCCTCAACAAGGCCGGGATCACCGGCAAGGGCATGCTGTCCTTCTTCAAGACGCTGCAGAACCAGGAATATCGGCTCGCGATTCCGCAGGTCGACAGCTATTCCAGCACCCATCCGCTCACCGGCGAACGGATCGCAGCGCTCGAACAGGTTCTTGAGAGCGCGCCGAGCTGGAACGCGCCGGTCGATCCCAAGCTCGAGGAGCGTTTCCAACTGGTCAAGGCCAAGCTGTCGGGCTTCGTCAACGATCCGCAGGCCACCTTGTACAAATTCCCGGAAAGCAACCACAGCCTGCCGGCGCGCTATGCCCGCGCTTATGCGTGGCACAAGAGCGCCTATCCGGACAAGGCCGCCGCCGAGGTGGAGGAGCTGATCAAGGCCCGGCCCGATTATCCCTATTTCCAGGAATTGAAGGGCCAGATCCTGCTCGAATCCGGCAAGCCAGCCGAAGCGCTCGATTCGTTGCGCAAGGCGGTCCAATTGGCTCCCAACCAGCCGCTGATCGCCTCGCTGCTCGGCCATGCGCTGATCGAGACCGGCAACGAAGCCAATTTCGCCGAGGCCAAGCGCGTGCTTCGTTCGGCGGTCGGACGCGACAACGACAATCCCTTCGCCTGGTACCAGCTCGGCATCGTGTACGACCACGAGGGCGATCATGCGCGCGCGTCGCTTGCGACCGCGGAGCGCTACAATCTGGAAGGCAATCCCAGGCTGGCGATGGTCAACGCCGAACAGGCGCTGCAGGGGATTCCCACCGGCTCGCCCGACTGGATCCGCGCGCAGGACATCGCGATGGTCTCGCGCACCGAGGTCGAGAAAGACAAGAAAGACAAGAAGAAGTGAGGGCGCTCGCCCGGCGCATCCTGCGCGATCCGAAAGCGAGCCTGGCGGCCGGATTCGTCGGCCTCCTGATCGGCGCCGCGGCGGTGTTCTTGGCGCAGGCGAAAGGCCTGGATCGACCGTTCGCGGCGGATGCCGATCGGGCGAGGATCGAGGAAATCGTCCGCGACTATATATTCGCACACCCCGATATTCTTCCCCAGGCAATGGATCGCCTCCACGATCGCGAGACCGCCAAGGTCGTCGACGTCCATCGTGCCGCCATCGAAACGCCGTTCGCGGGCGCCTGGGCCGGCGCCCCGAACGGCGACGTCACGCTGGTCGAATTCTTCGACTATGCCTGTCCCTATTGCCGTGTCACCAATGCTGACGTCGCCCGGCTGCTCAAGGAGGATTCGAAGCTCAAGGTCGTCTGGCGTGAGCTGCCGGTGCTTGGCGAAGACAGCGTCGCCGCGGCCCAGGTCAGCCTGGCGGCGGCCAAGCAGGGCCGCTTCCGCGCCTTTCACGACCAATTGTTCGGCGCCGGCCGGCCAACCCAGGATGCGGTGGCCGCAGCGCGGAAGGCGGCCGGTGTGACGGCGGTGCAATCCGCCGAATTCGGCACTGAGATCGATCGAAATTTCGAGCTGGCCCGCGCGCTCAGCGCGACCGGAACCCCGACCTTCGTGGTCGGCGACAAAGTGTTGGGTGGGGCCGTCGGATATGACGCGCTGAAGGAGGCGATCGCCGAGGCGCGCAAATCTCGATCCTGAAACGCGTCACGGCCGGGGCGGATCGTCCCCGACGTCCTGGGATTTGCCGGTGCGAAGCACGGCGCGGCCGAGCAGGATCAGGCCGACACCGATCGCCAAGGGAATGCCGCCGAATATCAGCACCAGCGGCAACATCGACGCTAGCTGGTTGAGGCTCGATCCCAGAGCCACCAGCGAACACAGCCCGCTCGCGCCCGCGATCAATATCCCGATCGCAAGCAAAATTCCTCCCGCAAGATTTCTCATCGTCGCCCCGTCAGTCTCTGTTCGCCGTGATTTCTAGTCAGATGATTCCATCTGACTGGAAATCACTCTGGCCAACGCCCGATGCCTCGATAGCACGTTCGCGCCCTCGGCGCCCGGCCTGTAGAAGCTGTTGTAGGTATCGAACGGAATGATCTGGCCGTCGGGCGTGACGAAGTGGACGCAGCTGCGTTTCACCGTGCCGAGATCGAAATTGTAGCGATCGAGGAACTGCAGGATCACGACCCTGAAGCTGTTCGCATAGGAAAGGTCCTGCGGCACCATCGCCTGGGGCAGACAACAGAGCAGCCCCGCGAGCTTGTCCTCGGTGTTCGCTTGAGCGGTGGCCAGCGAGAAAAGGTCGAGGATCTTTTCCCGCAATTCGGGATAGGCTTCGTAGCTGATCGTGTTGGGCCCGCTCAGCACCAGCTCGCGCGGCAGCAGAGCCGTGATCGGCGTGACCTCGCGTCCCTGGCGCAATCCGTAGCCGATGCAGATCTGGTCGGGATTGCAGGGAAGCGGGATCATGTCCTCCAGGCTGAACACGCCCGAGGCGGCGACACCGCGGCGAATCTGCGTGAGCAGGATGCGATTGTCCGCGGGATCGAAACCGTCGTTGCGCCCTGCGTCCTGGACCGGCTGAAAGGTCACCCCCCGCACGCACGACCAGGCGAGCGCATGCCGCACGATCTCGGCCACCTCGCCGTCGTTCACGCCGCGCTTCACGACCACGACCAGAGTCGTCGACAGCTGGGCGGCTTCGAGCGCTTCGAGCGCCTGCTGGCGAATGCGCGACAGGCGGGCGCCGCGCAGATTCATCAATGCCGTATCGTCGAGCGAATCGAACTGAAGATAGACTTCCAGCCTTGGGGCGTAGCCGGCGAGCCGCTCGACGAAGGCGTGATCCTGCGCGATTCGCACCCCGTTGGTGTTGATCATCACATGCCGGATCGGCCGGCGTTTCACCGCGTCGAGGATGGCGAAGAAGTCGGGGTGGAGCGTCGGCTCGCCGCCCGAAAGCTGGAGGAGATCGGGTTCGCCTTCGCTTGCCACCAAGGCATCGAGCATCGCCTCGATCTGCGGCAGCGGCAGGTGGCTGCCGTCGAGCCCCGCGGCATCGGCGAAACAGACCGGGCAGGCGAGATTACAGGCCTGGTTGATCTCGACGATCGCAAGGCAGCTATGCTGTTCGTGGTCGGGGCAGAGACCGCAATCGAAAGGGCAACCGGCCTCGGTCCGGGTTTGCGCCAGCAGCGGACGATCGCCCGGCTTGATCCACAATTTCTGTTGTCGCCAATAATCGATGTCGTCGCTGATCAGCGTCTTTTGCACGCCATGATCAAGACAGCGCTTCAGATACCAGACGCATTCCTGCTCGATGATGATCTTGGCCGGCACCGGCTCCAGACAGGTTTCGCAAAGGCTCGTGGTCTGCCCATGGAAAATATAGGGTGCGGCCTTGCGCTCAGGCTGCTCGCGCAGCGGCGCCGGCTTCGAGAGCATGTCCGCGCCGCCACCAGATGAGCGCATAGGCAAACAATCCCCCCATCAAAATGTGGAAGAGATTCAGCGGCCCCAGCAGCAAAGGATAGGGCTTGAGGAACTCCCACCAGAAGCGCTGCGCAGCATAGACCATAATCATGGCGTGGAAAGCATGGTCCCTCGCCCAGAGGCGACCGCGCAGCCGTGCGCGAAGATAAAGGAAAAGAAATCCCGCCATGGTTGCCGCTTCGTAGATCTGGACGGGATGTCTTCCGATGCCGTCGCCCAGGTCCGTCGCCCACGGCAGATCGGTGGGTACGCCGTAGGTATAATCAGCCAGGCCCGAGAACAGGCAGCCCAGTCTTCCCAGGACGATGCCGATGCACAGGGGCAGGACGAAGACCGTGCCGGTGGATTGCCGAACGCCGTGTCGCCATTTCCAAAGCTCCACGCTCAGGATGCCGCCGGCCAGGGCCCCGGCAACGCTGTGCGAAGGCGCCGCCGCGAGCGCCCGAAGGGAATTGATCGATCCGAACAGCCAGGCGCCGAGCACGGCGCCCAGGGCCAGGCTCAGAAAATATCCCGGCCGCGTACGCTGCGCGAGGAGCGGGGCATCCTCGGGCCATCGCCGATGCTGCCAACGGGCGGCCAGCGCGGCGGCAAGCCAGGCAGCCGCGTCGCCGAGATAATGGGCCCATGGCGCGGTCGGAACCGAGATCATGCGCAACGGTCGACCGATTTGGCGATGAGGTCAAATCGGGCGTCAGGGAGATTGACGTCCCTTGAACCCCTGGGCGACCACATACCATTCGGACGAGCCCTTGCGGCTGGCGGGAGGCTTGGCGTGCTTGACGGTGGCGAAGCCCTGCTTCAGCGCCGCGACCAGCCGCGCGTCGGCGCCGCCCGCCAGCACCTTGGCGACGAATGCTCCTCCCGGGACCAGTGTGGCGACGGCGAATTCCATCGCCGCCTCCACCAATCCCATCGTGCGCAGATGGTCGGTCTGGGGATGGCCGACCGTGTTGGCGGCCATGTCCGACAGGATCAGGTCGGCAGGGCCGCCAAGCGCGTCGGCCAGCGCGGCCGGCGCCGCATCGTCCATGAAATCCATCTGCAGCAGGATGGCGCCGTCGATCGGATCGGTCGGCAGCAGATCGATCCCGACCACCGCCGCCTGCGGCGCCTTCTGCCGGGCAACCTGCGTCCATCCGCCCGGCGCCGCGCCGAGATCGACGATGCGCTTGACTCCTTTGAGCAGGCCGAAGCGCTGGTCGAGTTCGATCAACTTATAGGCGGCGCGCGACCGATATCCTTCGGCCTTGGCGCGCTTGACGTAAGGATCGTTGAGCTGCCGTTCGAGCCAGCGCGTCGAACCGACCTTTCGCCCCTTGGCGGTGCGGACCCGCGTGCGCGGTCCCTGCGGGCTCATACCGGATGTCCGTCGCGCGCCATCAGCGAGCGCAATATGCCCTCCCTGATGCCGCGGTCGGCGACGCCGAGCGTGCGTGCCGGCCAGATATCGAGGATCGCTTCCAGTATCGCGCAGCCCGCAACGACGAGGTCGGCGCGCTCGCCGCCGATGCACGCCAGCCCCGATCGCTCCTCGCGTGACATGCCCGACAGCATCTGGCTGATGGTGCGCATCGAATCCGCCGGGACGATCAGCCCGTCGACGGCGCGCCGGTCGTAGCTCGGCAGGGCAAGATGGACGCTGGCCAGCGTCGTGACCGTACCGCTGGTGCCCATCAGCCTCAGATTCTCGCGGCCGGCCGGCAGCTGCTCTGCGAAGCGGACGAAGGCATAACGGACGCGCTCGCGCATCCGCCCATAGGCGGCCAGCCGTTCCTCCGCGCTCGCGAAATCGCGCCCTTCGCTTTCGGTCAGCGACACGACGCCCCAGGGGGCGCTCCACCAGCTCTTGATCTTGGGCATGGCGCCGTCGGTGTCGACGAGCACCAGCTCGGTCGATCCGCCGCCGATGTCGAAGATCAGCGCCGGGCCGTCGCCTGGCTCCAGCAGCCGGTGGCAACCGAGCATCGCCAGGCGCGCTTCCTCTTCGGGCTCGATGACGTCGAGCGCGATGCCGGTCTCGTCATAGACGCGTGCGACGAATTCGCCGCCGTTCTCGGCGCGGCGGCAGGCCTCGGTCGCCACCGACCGCGCCAGCGACACGCGGCGGCGACGCAGCTTGTCGGCACAGATCGACAGGGCCGCGATCGCGCGTTCGATCGCCGCGTCGCTCAGCCGGCCGGTCATCGCCAGGCCCTCGCCCAGCCGCACGACGCGCGAAAAGGCATCGACGACGACGAAGCCGCCGTCGGCGGGCCGCGCGACCAGCAGACGGCAATTGTTGGTGCCAAGATCGAGCGCGCCATAGGTGTGGCGGAAGCCGTGACGGCGCCCGGGATGGGCCGGGGCGGCCTGACCCTGCCGGACAGCCGGCGCGGGCGGCGAACTGGCGGCCTTCTGCGCCATTGCCTGCTCTATGTTCTCTCCGGACGGCCCGTGCCGTCCTGACTTGGCGAGGAAGCTACAAGCGCGGGGGCGGCAGGGCAAGGGCAGGGGGTCGCAGCGTTGACAGGATTTGGGGCACTGCCTATCTCCCGCCGCTCGCTGCCCCGTCGTCTAATGGTAAGACTACGGACTCTGACTCCGTCAATCGAGGTTCGAATCCTCGCGGGGCATCCAGATGTTTCCGGACATCATAGAGTGATTTCGAGCCAGAAGCTCGGAATGCGCCGGGTCCGAAGCTGGCGGGGCCAGCTTCGGACCCAAGCACGGCAATCAAAGAACTTTCTAGCCTCGTTCAACCTGAACCGGAACGAGGCTTGGCGATCCAATCGCGCTTCGCCCCGACGCGGTGTTCGATTTCGCGCGGAAACGAGGCTCGCCTTGTTTCCCCTTTTGCGGCGTCGATGTCATAGCTGCCGCATCCTCCCGATCCTGGTGACGAAGAAGGCGGTCGACCAGCCGATCAATATGATGCCGTTGATGCCTTCGATGCCGGAAACCAAGCGCCATCGCTCGGCCATGGCCGCGTCGCTATAGCCGACAGCCCCATAAGTGATGGTCGAGAAATAGACGGCATTGCGGAGTCCCTGAACGGCGCCGAGGCCTCGAAAGAGAAATGCATAGAGCCAGATCTCGAGGCCATGCAGCGCGAACAGGCCCAGCACGACGATGAGCGTTGCCGCAAGGCCCCGTATGGACAGGACGGAAATATGCTCCTGCCTTTCCTCCCAGGACTCAAGCCTGAGAAGTTGGGTCAAGGAAAACAGGCCGACGCCGTGGATGGTCACGGTCGCGATGACCATGACGGTCGCCACTGCAAGTTCCGGGAGCATGGGTGGTCGGCTATCCTCGAAGCCTGCCGCGCGGTCGCATCGTCACCTCCGTCGTTGTGTTGCGGGGCAGCTTGGGGCTTCGCGCTGTTGCCCTGAAATCAGGGATATTACGGATGGGGCGGCCTTGTACCGACTGCCATCTTAGACCATGCACGGGGATCGGCGATGAGCAGGAGATCGGGTTGAGCGGAACGGCGCAGGTCTTCGCGCGCGAGGCGCATCTTCGTTCGATCCTCGAGACGGTGCCCGATGCGATGGTCGTCATCGACGAGCAGGGGAGGATTCTTTCCTTCAGCGCGGCGGCCGAGCGCATGTTCGGCTATTCCGAGGCGGAAATTCTTGGCGAAAATGTCAGCACGTTGATGCCGTCGCCCGACCGCGAACGTCACGACGGTTATCTGCAGCGATATTTCGCCACCGGTGAGCGCCGGATCATCGGCATCGGGCGAATTACCACCGCGCGGCGGCGGGACGGCACGACCTTTCCGATCAACCTGCATGTCGGCGAGGCGCGGATCGGCGATCAGCGGGTCTTCACCGGCTTTATCCAGGATCTGACCGAGCGCGAGGAGACGGAGCGCCGGCTGCACGGGGTGCAATCGGCGCTTGCCCATGTTTCGCGCGTTACCGACATGGGCACGCTGGCCACTTCGATCGCGCACGAGCTCAACCAGCCGCTCACCGCCATCGCCAATTATGTGGAAACGGCGCGCGATCTGCTGGACAATCCCGACGAGGAAACACTGGCGATCATCCGCGAAGCGCTCGACGAATGCGCGCAGCAATCGATCCGCGCCGGGCAGATCGTCCGGCGGCTTCGCGACTTCATGGCCCGCGGCGAGACTGAACGGCGCGTCGAAAGCCTTGGCCGCCTGATCAATGAGGCCAGCGCGCTGGCGCTGTTGGGCGCGACCGAGCAGGGTATCGAGATCGATATCCGTCTGGGCGGGACGGCCGACGCGGTGCTGGTCGATCGCATTCAAATCCAGCAGGTGCTCGTCAATTTGATGCGCAACGCCATCGAGGCCATGTCGGGCTGTGAGATCCGGCGGCTCGAGATCCGTTCGCGACGCGAGGACGGCGGCTGGATCCGGGTATCGGTGAGCGACAGCGGCCCGGGCCTGGCGCCTGAAGTCGCCGATAGATTATTCCAACCGTTCGTCACCACCAAACCTTCGGGAATGGGAATCGGACTTTCGATTTGCAAGACGATCATCGATGCGCACGAGGGGCGGATATGGGCGGAGCCGTCCGACCTGGGCGGGTCGGTTTTTCATTTCACGCTGATCGATGCGGAAGGAGCCGGGCATGGGTGACAACGGTCGCGTGATTCATCTCGTCGACGATGACGAAGCGATCCGCCGTTCGGCCGGCTTCATGCTGAAAACGTCCGGCTACCTGGTGAAATCCTATCCTTCGGGCGTCGAGCTTCTCAAGCAGGCAAGACAGCTGGACGGTGGCTGCATTTTGCTCGACGTTCGCATGCCGGGGATGGACGGACTCGAAGTCCAGCGTGAGCTGCGCGGCCGCGGCATTTCCCTGCCCGTCATCGTCATGACCGGCCACGGCGACGTCAACGTCGCCGTGCAAGCGATGAAGGCGGGTGCGGTGGATTTCATAGAAAAACCATTTGAAAAGGCCACGCTCCTGCAAGCGATCGACGAGGGTTTCTCGCGGATCGAGCATTCGCAGCGTAGCGAGGCGCGCGCGCAAGAGGCCCAGGTTCGTCTGGAGGCGCTGACCGGGAGGGAGAGGGATGTCCTGCATGGACTCGTCCGCGGACTTCCCAACAAGACGATCGCCTACGATCTTGGCATCAGCCCGAGGACGGTCGAAATCCACCGCGCCAATTTGATGGCGAAGTTGAAGGTCGCCAGCCTGTCGGAAGCGCTGCGCATCGCCTTCGCCGCCGGGATGGGGGAGGATGAGGCCGGCGCGGGCACGGCCTGACGGCCGGTCTTCAGGCCGCTTTCGCCATTTGCTCCACGCTTACGATACGGAATGGAAGCCGCCGACCGTCAGGTTCGGTCAGAGTGACATATTCGCCTTCGCGGATCAGATGGCTTTCGAGATGGAAGACCACCTCATCGTCCTCTTCGCCGACCCTGTAGGAGAAAGCCCAGCCCGCCGGTGTGCGGATCACATAGCCCGACATGTCTCGTTCGTTGGGCCAGAAACGGCGTACGGTGGCGCGGGCGGGTGCAGCCTTCAAGGCCGCCTTGTCGATCAGGTTGTCGTCGCCAACCGGCAGGCGGAGGAGATAGGCCCGGCTCGCCGAACCTTCGGGGAACTCTTTGGTGCGGCCGAGCTCAAGGCGGATGTGTTTCCAGTCCATGCTGCGACGATGCCGATCAGCCGGCTGAATTCAAATACGCAAGATTACGGATGAGCGCTGCGCCGACCGACCGTGGCGTCGGTTACGGAACGTTACGGATAGGGCGTAGCCCATTCCATCCCTAGTCCCCTCGCATCGGCCATTTCTTCGGCCGCGGCGCCGGCGAAGTCGTACACTATCCGGATCTCTACGGAAGGGACGAAGCCGTCGTCGCTGCGCTCGTCGATCGCAAGCCATCGGGCGAGAAGACTGCGATGCTGCGGCGCTGATCAGGATAATTGCGTACTGATCCGCAGCTTGCCTGGCCTATAATCGGAAACAATCATTTCCTCGGGAGGACTCGGCCGTGAAATCCATCCTTTTGTACGCCAACGAGGATATGGGAACCGGGGGCCGGCTCGATGCCGCCCTCAGCCTTGCATCGCTCTTCGACTGCCGGATCAATTGTCTACAGATCACCCCCTACGACGCCTTCATCATGGCAGATCCGTTCGGGGGCATATACGCGCTTCCAACAACGGTCGAGCAAATCGGCGTCGTGGAAGATGCGCACCGTGCCCGCGTAGAGGCTGAGCTCCGGCGACACCAGGCGCGATGGGAATGGATCAATTTCGAAGGCAACCCGGGCCATGTCCTGTTCGAACATTCGCGACTCGCCGACATCATTGTCGTCAGCCTGCCGCACGGGAACGGGAAAGATCATGCGTTGTCGTTGGCCGCGGACTTGGCCATTCACGCGCGTGGACCGGTGCTGGCGGTGCCCCAGACAAGCCAATCCCTCAGCTGGGAAGGGGAGGCGATGATCGCATGGAACGGCTCTCACGAATCGGCGCACGCGCTACGTTTTGCAGTCCCGTTGCTGGTCCGTGCGTCGGCGGTTCGCATCGTGACCGTTACCGGCGGTCGGATAGGCATGCCGGCGTCGCAGGCAATAGACTATTTGAGGCAATATGGCATCGAAGCGAAGCCGCAGGATTGCGAACGGGGTAAAGGGACGGTGGCACACGCCCTGTTGAAGGCGGCCGATAAAATGCGCGCGCATTATATCGTTGCCGGCGCGTTCGGCCACTCGCGGCTGCGGGAAGCCGTCGTCGGGGGAACGACCCGCGACTTGATCGCCACCAGCACGATACCCTTGCTCTTGTCTCACTGACGCGAGTGCCGAGGCGGAAGAAAGGCTTCCTATTCCAGCACCCGGCACGCGCAACGCCGGGAGACAGCCGACCCATTGAAGGCGGAGGTGGTCCAACGACCGCCGCTTCACCCTGGCAATAGTGTTTTGAAGCCAGACGAGCGCGCGCGGCTTCAAACCATGGCGCGAAATCGATAGCGATGTTTCGATTGGAGCGACCGCCCGATCGGGGGCCGTTTCCCTCAACCGATACAGGAAGGACGCGCTGCCATGAGCGAACTGACCATCTGGACCTACGACTGGGTTCCTGAAGGCCCTCGTGGTTTCGTGCGCGACCTGAGGCTCAGATGGGCCTGCGAGGAAGCTGGTCTCAGCTACGCAGTGCGTACCGTTCCATTCGACGGCCGCGAAACCAATCATCTGGCGGATCAGCCATTTGGCCAGATCCCGTTCCTAAAGGACGGCGGCGTAGAGATATTTGAAAGCGGTGCCGGACTGCTGCACCTCGCCCGGAAAAGCGACACGCTGATGTCGCGCGATCCGGTGGGAGAGGCAGAAACATTGCAATGGACGATCGCCGCGCTCAACTCGATCGAAATGGTCACCGTACCGTGGTGGTTCCTGAAGCTCAGCGGCGACGAGAACAACGGTCTTACCGGATGGATGGGCCAGCGTCTTGACCATCTAGAAAGAGTGTTGAGCGAGCAAGAGTGGCTCGCCGCCAGGCGCTTCACCGTCGCAGACCTGTTGATGGCGGACGTTCTGCGCGTGCCGGACATCCGCGCTTTCGGCGATCGGCCGGCGACCGAGGCTTATGTCGCTCGCGTGACCGGTCGGACTGCATTCAAGAAGGCTCACGCCGATCAGATTTGTCTTTTCGAGGCGGCCGACGAGAAAAGAGCGGAAAAGGCTCGACTAGGGAGCGTCTGAAGTCCGGCTGCGGCGACAAACGTCGCGTTCCACTTCTTACCCGGAGCTGACGTCTGGCACGTCTGCTCATCGGATGCAGGCCGCCTGCCCGCTGGGCTCTTCCGCAGCCTGCCCCGCAACGCCCCGGTGAGATCTCTGCTACCATGGGTGCGTTAGGCGGTTGGCACATCGGCCGCCGCCGATTTCCGTGAAATACGGTCTCGAGTTCGGCTGAACCAAAGAAAGACGCTATGTCATTCATGTTGACATAGTGTCAGAACAGCGACACATTGTCATCGAGACTCGCATTTCGACACACCGCATCGGAGAACGGGAGTGGCACCTTGCGCTGGCGACCGAACGGCCGCTCTTTCCTCCCGTGAGACGCATTTCGTGACGGCGGAATAACGAGTGCTCGCCCGCTTCTCTTCTTTAATGGCCGCACCGGGGGCCGGTCTCGCTTTGGCGAAAGTCGGGCAATTGCAATGTTTTCGAGTCCCTCCTCGGCTCATATTCGGGCGAGCACGATAGAGATGGTTGGTAATAATATTGCCGATCCATTTTGTCTTATTTAATAGACAGATTGATCGACCAAGAAGAACTCAAGTATAGTCCATAAGACGGAGAGGTATCGCAATGGAAGCGACGGCAGCCCAATTACCTCAGGGGAAGGTAAGAGATTTCCAGGACTATTTGGCGGAGTTGGATACTCTTTTGCCGATTATTGAGGAGGAAGCGGAAGAGTCCGAGAGGCTGAACTATATGACGGACCGCGCCATGTATGCGCTACGTGACGCGGGCATGTTCGGCATGTTGATGCCGCGGGAGCTCGGCGGCGCCGATCTTCCCCATGTCGAGGCAATGCAGATCATTGAGCGCATCGCATGGGCACATGCTTCTGCCGGCTGGTGCACGCTTGTGAACGTAGCTGTTGCACCCGGCATGGCCCTCTACATTCCCGACGAGGGCGTCAAAGAGATTTTTGGCAACGGTCCGGACGTCATGGTATCGGGCAACGGGGTGCCCCGCGGTTTTGCTCGCCGCGTCGAAGGCGGGTACATGATACGCGGTCATTGGGCCTATGGGAGCGCCATCACGCATTCGGACTGGCTGCATACGGGCTGTTTTCTCACCGAGAACGGACAGATGGTGAACGGGCCCGATGGCGGACCCGAAGTGATAGTGGCCCACCACCGAACGTCTACTGTCGAGTTCAAGGACAATTGGGACGTGCTCGGCCTCAAAGCGACGGGCAGTTTCGACTATGTGCTCAAGGATGGAGACGAGCTTTTCGTTCCGGATCACCTTTGCTACTCAACAGCAGCGGCGAATGCGAAAAGAGGAGATTTGAAGGCGAGCTTGGGCCTTATCGGCTATCCCGCTTGGGCGCACACGTCGTGGGCGCTCGGTGTCGGCCGTCGGATGCTCGACGAACTGGTCACCTTTGCTCTCGGCAAATCGGACGCTTTCGGGAAGATTTGCGATCAGCCCGTTTTCAAGTTCAAGTTCGCGCAAGCGGAAGCCAAGTTCAGGGCGGCTCGCGCTTTGAGTCTCCAGAGCTGGCAGAGTATCGCCGACAGCTTCGCGGCCAACAAGCCTGCGACGACGGAGCAGCTCGCGCTGGTCAAGATTTGCCTGCGGCATGTTCATGACGTTATCTCGGAAGTGGGTACTTTCGCTCATCGGACTGCTCGAGGGACATCTCTCCGCGATGGCATTATGCAACGGCTCTACCGAGATATTCATTCGGGCACGCAACATATAATTTTGGCGGATCAAATATTCGAAACCTGCGGACGCGTTCTGCTCGGCAATTATCCGCCCGACGCCAGGTGGAGCTTTTTCGATCTTGACAAGTGAGGGAAGGGCCAGCTGCATGCGCTCGCGGCAATCCTATGCCGGGCTCTGGTGCAGCGGGGTAAGCTAGTCATGGCGACACAGAACACCGCTGCTCGTCCTCCTGTCATTCGATTGGCGGTTTCGCAGCGGGATTTCACCCGGCTTCGGATTCGCGATGCTGCGCGCGAATTATTCTACGCTTCAGATTATGCATCAGTGACGATGGATCAGATCGCCAGGGCAGCTGGACTGAGGCGGCCCACCGTCTATCTCCATTTTCGGGATAAGACGGAGATATTCCTGGATATCATTGCAGATTATACGCCCCGCGCGAGTGCGATGATGACGCGTATTCCCGGCCCGATTCCGACGGTTAAGCAAATCGACCGGTGGTTCGGCCAAGTCGTCAAGTTCGTCGATAGGGAACGTGCACCGCTTCCAGCAATGCTGGCGGTTCGTCAGAAGACCCGGGAGTTTTCTTCACTTCGACTATTGTCGGTGAATATGATCGTTGGATTTGCGCAAAGTATTCCCGCCTTCGAGAAAGCGCTCCATCCGAGAGGCGTCGCGCATGCGCATGCCCATATGCTGATCCTACAGCTGACTTTTGCCTGCAACGTCATTCTTTTCGGCGCGGACAGAGCGTTTGGATCAGCGCTGCGGCGCGTCGTCGTTGAGGCTTTCGCTGCATTTATACTAAACAACAGCGATTGAGCGTGCAGCGACGGAGCGCGACACACAGAGGCATGTATGACCGTTGATCCCGTATTCCAAGCAATCCTTGACTCGATGCGGGAGGCAGGGTTCCCAACGATCGGAACCCTATCTGCCGCGGAGCTTCGCGCGGCCACCCGGGTTCCGATATCAGGACAGCCGGCCGTAGCGGAAGTCCGTGACTTCATCATCCCCGCCGACGCCACCGAAATCCCCGCGCGGCTGTATCGGCCGGCCGCGGCGATTTGCGGGGTTGTCGTCTACTTTCATGGCGGAGGATGGACGATTGGCCATCCTGACGACGCCGACACGATGCTGAGGCTCCTCGCCAATGCTACGCACTGCACGATTATCTCGGTGGATTATCGCCTTGCACCTGAACACCCCTTTCCGGCAGCGGTGGAGGACGCCTATGCGGCGATCCAATTTGCCTCTGCAAACGGCCTCGCACTCACGGAATGCAACGATGCACCTTTGATTGTGATGGGTGACAGCGCAGGCGGGAATTTGTCGGCCGTGGTGTGCCAGATGGCGCGTGAAGCATCGGGACCCGCGATCGCGCTGCAAGTCTTGCTCTATCCGGCTACGGAATGCGACGAGGATAGTCCTGATCTGGTTGCGTTTGAACCGCCATTTCTTAGTCGCGCGGAAATAGCATGGTTTCTCGAACAGTATATTCCAAGGGCGCAAAGGGAGGATCCGCGCTTCGCGCCAGCAAGAGCCGGCAGCCTTGCAGGGCTACCGCCTGCGATCATCGTCACCGCGGAGTATGATCTCTTGGCGGCGCAGGGTCGCCGTTATGCAGAAAAACTGCGCTCCGCCGGGAACGAGGTGACGTTGATCGAATGTGCAGGGGCGATTCACGGCTTCATGACAATGTCGCCTATGTCGCCGAGCGCATCGAAGGTGCTCAGGGACATCGCGGCCGCCGTTGGCCAGGCAACCAAGCCCGCCGGCAGGGAGAATTGCTGCTGAACGTCGATTTTGAAGACGTCTTCCATTCTCGTTCCGAAGACCGCATCGCGGCGACATGATCGCGACCGGCAAGGACCCCTGCTCCGGTCGCACCGATAGGTGGCGATGCGGGAGAAAGGCTTCCTATTCCAGCACCTGGCAAGCGCAGCGCCTGGCAGCAGCTGGAACCTCCTCGGCGCAGCCGATCCGCACCAGCATCTGTGCAAAGCCGGAAGTCCGGAACAATTGCGCGGCGCGCGGTCGCAGCGCCGCGACCTCGAGCGGTTGATTGGCGAACGAGCAAGCGAAGCCGCGAGCGGTCAGCTCCAGCAATATGTCGGCGAGCGCCATGCCTGTGCGAAGCCAGGATTTCGGATCGTCCGCGAGCGAAACAAGCAAGCCCATGACGGGCGTATCGAGGACGAGTTGCCGATGCGTTTCAGCCGTATCGCCGCCGATTTCGAAATTGCGGATCGCAAAGGCAGTGAGCGCCGAGAGCTCGTCGCCCATGCCGAAACTGCTCAGCGACATCCCGTCATGTTTCGAAGAGCGCGACGAGCGAACCCACCGTGCCAGTTCATTTCGAAAGGACGCATCGGCCATCAACCGCCGGTCGGCATCCGCCACAAGGTCGGCGATCTCCGATCGCACCGAATCGTCCGCAATGCTGGCAAACGCGATCCCGTAGTGACGCGCCAGCGGCATGACGGCCTTCAGACCATCGTCGAGCGAGGGCGCAGAATTCATCCGCGTTCGATTGGTATGCCGCTTGGCTATCGCGTCGAAGCGGCGAACCTCGCCTTTCGTCGGCGAGGATCCTGCGCCCAGGCGCAGACGCGCCAACAGATCGGGGTTCGCCGGATCGGGCATCAGTTCCACGCAGGCTTCCCACGAGAATTTCCGCGCCGCCAGACGCGCAAACTGCAGCGCGGCGCCGCAAGAAATGGTGAGCTCCCGGTCGAGCGGATCTGCGATCCGCAACGCGCGCTGCCGATCGGCCAGCAGCTCGAGCGCTTCGCCGCGGACCCTGAACCGCCACGGCTGGCTGTTGTGCGTCGACGGGGCGAGAACCGCGTAATTGACCAGATATTCCAGACGGGCGCTGCGCGTTTCCTCGACCGGAAATTCGTCCAGTTCAAGCAACCAGGGCGAAAGGTTGCCACGTCTCATTGCCGGCTGCTCCCGTTTCATTCCCGCCAGGATGGAGCGAGCCTCGCAGCGACGAAATAAGTATGTTCCCTGATGCTAGAGAGCTGAGACGAGAATTGCCCCTACGATGATCGTCGCGGGGACAGCCAGCGCCGCCGCCGGCTGCAGCGCATGGCGAATGCCGGCAATGGCCAGCGCCAATCCAGCCTTGAGCAGGCTGTTGAAAACGACCGGAGCGGCAACCGCAAAGCTGGCGAGCTGCGGCGACAAGGTTCCCGAGGGAAGCGTGCCGACCGCCGCGATTGCGGAATCGACGTCGAACAGGCCGCCGACTGCCACCACCGCGGCGCCGCTGCCATGAAAATGCTGTTCCGCCCATCCGGCTGCGATTGCCATCAGCAGGACAAGCCCGCCCCACATCAGCGCAATCTTGATGTCGGGCGGCTTGATTGCCTCGGCCGCCAATTCTCCGTCTTCGGATCCGGTGCGGTAGATCAGCGCCGCGGAGGCGGCAGCGGAAACGATCAGGGCGGGAACGATGAGGCCGACAAAGCGGCCAAAGATGAAAGGCGTGAGGACCGCCACCAGAAAGCTTGCACGCAGCATCATGACGGTGGATGCAACCGCGATCGCCGCCTGGTTCGCGCGGATGGACTCGTTCGCGCGCATGCGCCGCGCGCACTCCAGCGTCACCGCAGTGGAAGACACGAGCGCGCCCACCACCGCCGTGACCATCATGCCCCTGCGCCCGCCGAAAATGCGCATCAGCACATAGCCGAAGAACGAGACTGCGCCGGTGATCACCACCACGGTCCAGACTCGGCGTGGATTGATGCCGTAAGGGCCGAATGCCGCGTCGGGCAGCAACGGCAATATGACAAAGACGAGCAGGATGAGACGCACCAGCGCGCGCAACTCGGTTTCCGTGGTGCCCTCGAGCAATCGGTGAAGCGTGTCGCGCGACGCCAGCAAGATCACGGCTACGCCGGTGCCGATCGCAGCGATCGCCAAATAGCCGGCCCCGGAAATTACGCCCAGTGCGAGCGTCAGCGCAGCAGCCACGGCCGACGTCGCGCTGAGATTCCCCTTGTGCTGCATCTCGGCGCGATAGCCGAGCAGGATGATGATCATTGCCGCGGCGACGAGTATCATGAAAACCGAGGCGAGCCGGCCGCCCAGGTCCAGCCCGGCAAGCCCGCCGAGCAATCCCAGCAGAGAAAAGGTGCGGACGCCGGCAACCCTGCTGCCGGGTTCCTCCGCGCGCATTCGCCAACCGCGCTCGACGCCGATCATCATCCCGGCCGCGAGGGCCAGCGCAAGACCGGGGATGAAATTGCCGGGAACCGACAGGTCGATGAATCGCGCGGAAGATTCGACGGTCGAAACGAAGGGGCC
>DATFHP010000034.1:0-6340 GCA_035248285.1 Allosphingosinicella sp.
GGCCTTCTATCTTCAGCCCTATCTTCTGCTGGCGCTGCCCAACATCCTCGTGACCGGCGCGATCTTCTTCGCGCTCGCCACCGCAACCCGGTCGATGATGACGACCTATCTCGGCGTCGTCGGCCTGCTGGTGCTGTGGACCGCGATCTATGTCTCGCTCGCCCAGCTCCCCGAATATCAGCAGGCCCTGGCGATCGGCGACCCGTTCGGCCTGACCGCGGCCAATTGGACGATGCGCTATTGGACCTCATCGGAACGCAATAGCCAGATCCTCGCGCTGGCCGGGCCGATCCTCTGGAACCGGCTGCTCTGGATCGCGATCGCCCTGGCGTTCCTGGGCCTCGCTTATTCCGCGTATCGCTTCGCGGACCGCGGCATGTCGAAGCGCCGGCGCAGGAAGGAACGGCTGGTCGCGAAGGCTGAGGCCTGCCGGCCGCCCGCGACAGCGGGGGCCTTGCCGGCGCCGCGCCACGACGGCCGGAGCGCGCGCGCGATGTTCATGGCGCGGACCCGGTTCGAGATGCGGCAGGTGTTCCGCAGCCCCGCCTTCATCGTGCTGATGGTCCTCGGCCTGTTCAACGCGGGCAGCGTCCTGTGGGTCGGGGGCGATATGTTCAGCACGCCCACCTATCCCGCGACCTTCACCCTCATTCCGATGCTGCGCCGGTCCTTCGCGCTGATCCCGATCGTCGTCGCCATCTATTATGGCGGCGAACTGGTCTGGCGCGAACGCGACCGCAAGATGCATGAGATCATCGACGCGACGCCGCTGCCGAACTGGGCGTTCGCATTACCCAAGACGCTCGCGGTCGGCACGGTGCTGCTCGCCACGCTGCTGATCAGCGTCCTCACCGCGCTCCTGATCCAGCTGCTCAAGGACTTTCGCGACCTCAAGTTCGTCCATTATCTGCTCTGGTACCTGATCCCGTCCGGATTCGACGTCATCCTGGTCGCGATCCTTGCGGTGTTCGTCCAGGCGATGAGCCCCGGCAAATATGTGGGCTGGGGAATCATGGCGCTCTACATCGTCGCGACGCTCGTCTTCCAGAGCATCGGGCTCGAGCACGGCCTCTTTCTCTACGCCGCGCATCCCGACGAGCCGCTGTCGGCGATGAACGGCGCCGGCATCTACTGGATCGCTGCCTGGTGGTTCCGGCTCTATTGGGGCACCGTCTCGATCATGCTGCTGGTCGCCGCGCATTTGCTCTGGCGGCGCGGCAGCGAAACCCGGCTGAAACCGCGGCTGCGGCTCGCCCGGGCGCGGCTGCGCGGGGCGCCGGGCGCGATCGCCGCCGCGGCCTTGGCCGTTGCCGTCGCGACCGGCGGCTGGATCTTCTACAACACCAACATCCTCAACGACTATCGCACGACGAGCGACAAGGAGCACTTCCAGGCCGAATATGAGCGGCGCTATCTGCGCTACGAGCAGCTGGCGCAGCCGTCGATCAGCCATGTCGTGCTGAGCGTGGCGCTCTATCCGGATCAGATCCGTGCGGAGATCGGCGGCCGCTACCGGCTGACCAACCTCAGCGGCCAGCCGATCCGCGAGGTCCATGTCCGCAATCCGGACCGCGCGCTGGAACTGCTCGCCATCGACTTCCCCGGGGCGCGGCTCGCCGCGAACGATCGGGAATTCGATTACCGTATCTATCGGCTCGACCGGCCGATGGCGCCGGGCGAGAGCCGCGAACTCGCGTTCCGCTCGCGCCGCCAGCAGGTCGGATTTCGCAATTCGGGCGCCGACATCCGGCTGGTTCCCAACGGAACGTTCCTGAACAACACGGAACTCGCGCCGGCGATAGGCATGGACCGCGGCGGCCTGCTCCGGGATCGCGCCACGCGCCGCAGATACGGTCTGCCGCCGGAGCTGCGGCCGGCGCGGCTCGAGGATCCGGCCGGCACGCGGCGCAACTATGTCGGTGCCAGCTGGACCACCGCCGACATCACGGTGTCGACCGTCGCGGACCAGATTCCGATCGCGCCGGGACGCAAAGTATCGGACCGGATCGGCGGTGGCCGGCGCATCGCCCGCTTCGTCTCCGACGCGCCGATCCTGACCTTCTTCTCGATCCAGTCGGCGCGTTATGCCGAGGCGCGCCGGGTCCATTCCGGGATCAACCTTTCGGTCTTCTACCATCCGGCCCATGCCTGGAACGTGGAGCGCATGCTCGACGCGATGCAGCGCTCGCTCGATTATTATCAGGCCAGTTTCGGCCCCTATCAGTTCGACCAGGCCCGGATCGTCGAGTTCCCGGGCTATCAGAGGTTCGCCCAGGCGTTCGCCAATACGATGCCTTATTCGGAGGCGGCCGGCTTCCTTGCCGACAATTCCGATCCCGACAAGATCGACTATGTCAGCTACGTGACCGCACACGAGCTCGCCCACCAATATTGGGCGCATCAGGTGATCGGCGCAGCCAGCCAGGGCAGCACGATGCTGAGCGAGACGCTCGCCCAATATTCGGCGCTGATGGTGATGAAGCACCAATATGGCGAGGACAAGATCCGCCGCTTCCTGCAGTTCGAGCTCGACAATTATCTGCGCAGCCGCGGCGGCGAAGGGATCGAGGAGTTGCCGCTCTACCGGGTCGAGAACCAGGCCTATATCCACTACAACAAGGGCTCGCTCGCCATGTATCTGCTCCAGCAGCGCATGGGCGAGGCGTCGGTCAATCGCGCGCTCCACCGCCTGATCGCGCAATTCCGGTTCCGCGGCGCGCCTTACCCGCGCTCGGTCGATCTCATCCGGCTGCTTCGAGAGGAGGCGCGAACCCCGGAACTGCAGGCGCTGATCACGGACCTGTTCGAACGCATCGCCATCTACGACTTGCGCGTCGACCGGTCGACCGCGCGGCACCGCCCGGACGGTCGCTGGGACGTCGCCGTCACGGTCGAAGCGCGTAAATATTATGCCGACGGCCGCGGCGTCGAACGCGAGGCGCCGCTCGCCGACCGGATCGAAATAGGGCTGTTCACCGCGCTGCCCGGCCGCGGCGCGTTCGATCGATCCAACGTCATCCTGATGGAGCGGCGGCCGATACGGGGCGGGCGCCAGCTGCTGCGCTTCGTCACCGATCGGCGGCCGACCCATGCCGGAGTGGACCCCTATAATTTCTACATCGACCGCAATTCCGCGGACAATGTCGCGCCGGTGGCCTCGACGTGAAATCTCCTTGGCGCACTTACAGGAATCGGCCGGCGGTAAAGCCCCGGTCCACAGGTCGACGGCGATGGTCGGCCGGAGCGATCGGTGGCCTTGCGGACGATCGGGGATCAGTCGAGCGCCCCGCCGGCGCGGCGCCGGATTGGACGGTTCCGCAGAACTGGTCCCTGTATACGGCTGAAGATCACGCGATGTGGGACACGCTCTTCATTCGGCAGATACGCATGTTGCCGTCGCGTGTTGCGCCCGAATTCATGGAGGGGCTGGGGATCCTGCGCATGAAACCCGGCATTCCTGATTTCGAAGAACTGTCCGATCGGTTGATGAAGGCGACCGGATGGCAGGTGGTCGCCGTCCCCGGTCTGGTTCCGGACGAGATCTTTTTCGACCATCTGGCGAACCGCCGCTTCGTCGCAGGCACGTTCATCCGAACGCCGGCGCAAATCGATTACCTGCAGGAACCGGATGTGTTCCATGACGTATTTGGTCACGTTCCTTTGCTCGCGAACCCCGTGTTCGCGGACTATATGCAGGCCTATGGAAGGGGCGGCCAACGTGCCGCCGGCCTCGGCGCGATCAAACGGCTTTCGCGGCTTTATTGGTATACGGTCGAATTCGGACTGGTGCGATCCGGTGCCGATCTGCGACTCTATGGTGCGGGCATCGTCTCTTCGTTCGGCGAGGCACGCTTCGCCCTTGAAGACGCTTCGCCCCATCGCATCGGATTCGATCTCGGACGTGTCATGCGGACGCGCTATCGCATCGACGATTACCAGCAAACCTACTTCGTTATCGAGAGCTTCGAAGATCTTCTCCACCAGACGCTGAACACGGATTTCGCTCCGCTCTATCGTACGTTGGACGATCTTGCGGACATCGGGCCGGACGTCCTCCTGTCATCGGATTTCGCCTACACCCGCGGCACGCAAGCTCGTCCGCGACCCGGGGGCAGGGCCTGATCGAAGATTGGCGGCCTGTACGCACCCGGCGGATCGCGCAACCTGCGGTGGGACTTCTACGTATTTC
Organism: Allosphingosinicella sp.; assembly: GCA_035248285.1. GTDB lineage: Bacteria > Pseudomonadota > Alphaproteobacteria > Sphingomonadales > Sphingomonadaceae > Allosphingosinicella. The sequence continues at coordinate 4,190 of DATFHP010000034.1, forward strand.
GTCGCTCGCCGCGTCCCGGCAGAACTGCGTCTCTGAACGGAGGATACCATGATCAGCGAACGGACGCGGGTGTGGGATGTCAGCAGCGCGCATTTTCCTGCCGACGGAACCTGCAGCGAAAAGCTCGAATATCTCGTGGCCTATGCCGTGCTGGCGCCTTCGACCCACAATACGCAGCCTTGGCTGTTCCGCATTCGCGGCGATGCGCTGGAGATATTGGCGGACCGATCGCGGGCGTTGCCGATCGCGGATCCCCAGGGACGGGAGCTCACCATATCCTGCGGAGCCGCCCTGCAATTCGCCCATCTCGCCGCGCGCAACTTCAACTTCGAGGGGTCGGTGGAGCTTTTGCCCGACCAGGCGCAGCCCGATCTCCTCGCTCGCCTCCGCCTGGGTATCGGCAATTCGCCCTCCGTGCAGGAGAAGCGCCGCTTTGATGCGATGGTCCGGCGGCACACCAATCGCACCGCGATGAAGAAGGATCCGAAGCGCCAACAGAAGATGGATTCGCTCGGATCGCTGGCCGAGCGGCACGGAGTCGCGTTCAAGATTACGCGCGACGCGGCCTTGCGCCGCAGAATGGCAAATCTGGTCGCCGACGCGGAAACGAGCCTGATGGACAATCCCGAGTTCCGCAGGGAATTGGCGCATTGGATCAAATCGCCAAAGTCCCCAGGCAAGGACGGCATGTCGTTGACCAGTTTTGGAATGTCCGGGCGCCTGACCAACGCCGCGGCGGCCGCGCTGGCGGCGGTCAACGTCGGCGCTCCCACGGCGAGAACCCATCGCGACCTCGTGCTCCACGCCCCGACGCTCGGAATATTGGCCACCCGCGCGGATTGTCCCAAATCCTGGCTGAGAGCGGGAATGGCACTCGCCGACATTGTGCTCGAGATCGCGGCCTTCGATCTCGCCAGCTCTTTCTTCAGCCAACCGTTGATGATCCCGGCCATGCGCGCCCGCCTCGCCGAGATCATGGGCATCGACGCCTTTCCGCAAATGCTCTTCCGCTACGGCCGCGCCGCCGCAGTGCCGGCCGCGGCCCGCAAAGGCGCCCCGGAAGTGACCTGCATCGGTTGACGATGCGAACATGCTCGCGATGCAACGCGAGCGGCGGGGGAACGGCCCGATCCGATCGCGCGCGTCGCCGGCCAGCGCCGATCAATCCGGCGTCAATCCGGCGGTCGTCGGTAATGCGGATCCTTGAGGGTGAGCATGTAGGAGACGAGCTTATCGACGTCCTGGGCGCCGAGATAGAAATCCATCTCGCTTGGATAATTATGCGCGCCGCGTAGCCAGAAAGACAGCGTCTGCGCCGTCAGGCCCTCCTGATTGACAATGGCCGGGAAAGGCGGAGCGTTCGCGTTCGGCGACGTGCCATCGCGGCCAATGGCATGGCATTCCGCGCAAGACGCCTGCGCGAAGGCGCGACCGTCGAGAGCGAGGGTCGACATTGCCGGCTCGGCCGGTGGGAGTTTCTGACAAGCCGTCAGAAGCAGCGCGAGGCAGAGCAGATGCAGGGGTTTCAATGTCTTCTCCAACTCGGTGCGTTCAACGCGGCCGCTGGCGTTCACGATGATCAGCGACGAACTTTGGACGATGAGGCCGGCTCCCCGTTGGCTGAACGCCAGGCGGTGAACAATATGTCGCTGGCCACCATGCCAAGCAGAAGAAGCGCCATCGAAAGCATGAACATCCGTGAGTTCCCTTACAATCGATGCCGATGATCGGCCATCAAGTCTGCTCAAGTCTGGCGTGCCGCCTGAAGCGCGTCATTCAGGAATATTACTTAGGCGGCTCAATTCCCCTCCGCGCTCGGCGTCGATCTCAGCTCCGACGCCTATCGACGCGTGATTTCTTCGATGGCCAGGCGGCGTACCCCGCGCGAAACTATGGAGCTTTTCATGATGCCCGACCATCATTTGATCGTTGGCAAGGCTCGGGCATGAGCTTCGACAAATCTTGCTGGCTTCGGCTTGATCGAGCGCGGCGTCGGCTCATATTTCTTTTGGTCATGTCGGGATCGACAAAAGCACGGGTCGGTCCCGCACGCTTGATTTCCACCGGAAAAACGAAGATCGACAGCGTCGAATGACGCCGACGACGATGAGAAAAGTGAGACTTCCATTGGATCAGCCCATTTCCGCGACG